>DASXDV010000024.1:0-10817 GCA_036490465.1 Candidatus Tumulicola sp.
CCTGCTCCAGCTGCGCATGCTCTCGGGCAGCGGCGTGCATTTGACGCTCTTCGCCCAGTCGGCCGACGGCAACCCCGACGAGCCGCTGGGAACCGCCGACCTGCTGGAAGGTGCCCACAAGCACGCGCGCGGCATCTATCCGATTCCCGAGTTCTATTACGCGACGCAATGGTACGTCAACGGCGACTATCTGGAGTTGCCGATCGGTCAGATTCCGCTGCCTAACGATCTCCAGGGACAGGCGCTGGCCGGCGACTACGGCGTGCTGCAATCCTTCGTCGTGACGATGCAGAATCCGTCGTCGTCGCCGCAGTCGGTCGCGATCTACGAAAACCCGCGCGGCGGACGGGCGACCGCCACGTATCTCATCGACGGCGTGCTCGTGCAGTCGCATCAGGTTCCCGCGTACTCGCGGTACAAGGTTCGCCAGTACGTCGTGCCGGCGCGCGGGTTCGTGCGCGTGACGATCGTCACCATGCCGGAGGCGGGATCCAGTTATCCGCTCAAACTGATCTTCGCGCCCGACGACGGGAGCGTTGCGCCGGGAGCCCCGGGTTCGCCGATTTACTAGACATCCAAGTCGAGACGCTTTCGCGTTAGGATTCGAAGATCGCGCTACGGTAAACCGATTCCATCGCTTGGGCGCCGGCGGACCAGGCGAAGCGCGCAATGGCGCTTTCGCGGCATCGGGCGGCGCGTTCGTCCTCGTTTCCGTCCAGCGCGGAAGTTAACGCGGCCAACCAGGCGGTTCGATCCTCGAGCGCGATGGCGGGTGCATCGGTAGCCGCGATTTCGGGCAGGGCGCCTCGGTCCGAAACGACGCAGGGCGTTCCAGCGCAGAGCGCCTGCGCCGCGGCGTATCCGAACCCTTCGTACGTCGAAGGAACGGCCACGACCGCGCAGCCCGCGTAGAGCTGGAGGAGTGCGCGCCGGTCGACGTATCCGCGAAACTCCACGCGGTCGCCCACGCCGAGGGATGCGGCTAATTCCGCGCACTCGGCGATATAGGGAGTCGGCGGCCCGACCGCGACGATTCGAGCGCCCGCGAGCTGCGGCAAGAGCGCGATGAGGGCGCCGAGATTTTTGCGCCGCTCGACGGTTCCGACCACCAAGATCGTGCGCCGGTCGCCCTCGCCGCGCGCCAGCAATTCAAAATCGGAGGCCACCCCCGGATAGACGACGCGCACGCGGTGCGAATCGTATTCGGGGAGAACGGCAAGCAGCTCGCTTCGCGAAAACTCCGAGTCGACGGCGATTCGGGCGACGCCGCGATACCGCGCGAGCGAAAACTTTCCAAAATAGTAGCGCGCGTAGCGGCGCACGTGGGTTTGAACGCGCAGCCACGCGACGTCGTGCACCGTCGCGACGACCGGCAAGGACGTAAGAAGTGGAACGGTTCCCGACGCGCAGTGCAGCACGTCGGCGCGCGCGCGCCCGGCGCGCCACGCCAGCAATCCTTGATCCCAGAGGACGCGCCGGTCGAAACGCCAGGGATCGAGGCGCGGTTCGGCCAGCGCGACCACATCGACGCCGCGCGCGCGCAGGGCGTCGGCTAAACCGACGACGTACTCGCCGATGCCGGTAGCCGTCCCGACGGCGAGTTGCGCGTCGAGCGCGACCCTCACCGGCGCAGGTCGCGATCGAGCGCGCGAACCATCAACGCGTGCGGATCGATGCGGCGCGCGCGCTCCAGATAGTTGCGCGCCGCCGCAACGTCGCCGGTTCGATACGCGACTACGCCCAAACCGGCGAGCGCGTCGGCGCTGCCGGGATTGGCGCTTGCGGCGCGCGCGAAGAGTGCCCGCGAACGGCGCAGATCGTCCAACAGCATTGCTTGATTTGCCGCCGCGATCGCATATTTTTCCGAAAGGGGCGCGAAATCGGCCGCCGCCAAAAAGTCGCCCATGGCTCGCCGCAGCCAGGACTTTTGTGCCGGACTGCCTGGAACTTCGCGCCACGCTTGCCGGTTCGAGAGCAGCCCCATCCGCCAGCGCACTTCGGCCACCGCATCCGGGTGGGTCGCCAGCAGCGCGACCCGCGACGAGAGCGTCTCCTCGCGCGCGTAGGCGGCCGCCGGATCGCGCGCTGCGAGCGCGTCGACCGACGCTTGCACGGCCGCGACGTCGGGCGCCGCCAAAAAATATTCGAACGCGAGTTGCGGGTCGCCGCGCGCTAGTGCGACGCGTGCGAGCAGCTCGTCGCGACCAGGCGACGCCGGCAGCCGCAACGCATGTCGTAAGGCCGCCTCGAGATCGCCCCCCGCCAGCGCGTGCGCTGCGAGCGTCGACTCGACGTAGGGTGCCGGCGCGATCCGATCGAGCACGCCGTACACCGCCAGAGCAAACCGCAGGGGTACGCGCGTCGGCAACGTGCCCGGCACGGCAACCGGAGCGGCGAACGCGAACGAAGCGAGTTGAATCGAGCCGAAGACGACCAGCAGGAGGGCGATCGCCGCAACGATTGCAGCGCTGGAAAATCCGTATCGCCGCACGCGTGCCGGCCTCGTCAGGTTAGAACTTGACGCTGAAATTCACGTCCTCGCGAGTTTGCGTGAACGTATTGGCCGGCAGGATGTTGTCTTGATAACGCAGCGAGCTGGCCGAAATCGACAGCGTGCTCGACGAGTGCGGCATCTGGAACGTCAGGTTTCCGCCGTAAGAGTTGTCGGTCGCGTCGAGATTCGTCAAGCCCGGTAAGCCGTAACCGCCGAACATCCGCTCGGCGCCGTAGTTCAGGTTGAGCGTCAACCCGTGAATGACCGGAACCGCGACGGCGGCGGCCATCGACACCTTGCTCAGGTCGGCGTAATTCGGAATCACCAGCGGCGTATTGTCGTTGGGTAACTGCCAGTTCGAACCGCCCAGCGCCGGCGCGGAAAATGCGGCATCGTCGCGCGTCAAGCGCTCGTAGTTGCTCGAGAGGTCGACGTTGACGTCGCGCGCGCCCGCGCGAACGTCGAAGTTCGCGCCCGCGTCGTATCCGGCGTCCTGCAGCGACGACTGCGGCGCACTCAGCGTCGCGCTGCGGACCCGCGTGCGCACCTGGAGCGCTCCGACGCGCACGGTCGCGGGCGCGCTGACCGAAGAAACGCTCGCGCCGACCGGCGCGCTGGAATCGCCGAATGCCAACACCAAGCTGCCCGGCAACGCGGAAGCTCCGCGCGCCGACGGGCCGAACGAAAACGTACCGGGCTGCGGGGCAACCACTTTGACGGGCGCCACCGGCTGATACTGGCCGACCGTGAACGTCGCCGACGGCGCCGCGGGCGCGCCGGTGCCGGGCGAAAGCGTCGAAGCGGCCGCGGGGGCCAGCGAGGACGCGATGTAGCGTGCGCCCGCCCGTGCCGCCCGATCCTTCAGGACTTGGGCGACGTCGAACGGACTGTCGGCGGAAGCCGCCGGCGCAGGCCCGGTGGCGACGAAGGCCGGACCGGCTACGACGTCGCGCACGAACGCGGTTTGGTGACGGCTCGTCGAATCTTGGAGTGCGAGGTCGCGCAACGGCGACTCGCTCGTCCGGTCGCCGTACGCGGCGGCCAGCGAGGCGCCCGAATCGGTCGTCTCGCCAAACAGCCGGAGCATCAACGCGGGGCGTAAGTCGAGCGGATTTGTCGTGGAAATCGGGGGTGCGGCCACGCCGGGGGATGGCGCTATCACCAGCGCTACAGCCATTACGACTACGGCCACCCGGTGCACGAAAACCTCCGGTCCCCTTCGAGATGCCCGTTCGAGCCAGGCAATATTATCTATCGGCCTCTTCGGACGGGGGTTTCACCATTTGCGGATCGCGCCCGCTCTCCCTATCGAGGAAGCGGCGAGCGATCAAAATTGCGGCGTAGTCGTCCACCGGACGCGGGGGCACCTGGAGACCCAGTGGAACGAGGCGCCGCCAGCCGCGGGGCGGGTGGTCTCGAAAGTAGAGTTCGCGCGCCCGGCGGGTCGTTTCGAACTCGTCGACGAGGACGACCGGCGGCCCGAGTCCCGCGAGCCCCCGCGCCAGAACAGCCGCGTTCGTCCCTCCCCCTAGCGCGAGTGCCGTCACCCCCGGATGCTCGGAAAGCACGCCCGCGAGACGGCCTCGCAGTTCGCCGACCGCCACGATACCGGCGGCCAGCACGGCGCCATCCCCGCCGATTACGGCGAATCCGGCCTTGGCGCGGCCGGGATCGATCCCCAGGATCCTTCGGGCTGGGTTCGGGGCACTGGCCACGGGTTACGGCTGTTGGGTCAACACGATGACGACGGGGATGCGGGCGTTGTGCGGGTAGAAGTCCTCGGCCGCGAACGCGGTCAAGAGAAACGTCCCCGCCTTGGCGATTCGCTGCTGGATCTGGCGCACGTCGGGAATCGACTGCAGCGCCTGCACGTTGTCTGCCAGAAACGACGGCACGCCCTTGCGCCGGGCGTCGAACGCAACGTAGCTTTGAACCTGTCCGATCGCGATGTTCGCGCTAGCGCCGCTGTTGCCCGGAATCGTCAGTTGCGCGATCGCCTGCCCTTTCTGATATACCCGCACGTCGGCGTTTGCGTGGATCAAGAAGTGAATTGGGTCGTTCTGAAAGAGATTCTGATCGGAAACCGCGGTGAGCATCACGTCGCCCTTCACCTGCGCCGCCGCAATTTGCAGGTCGAAGCCCGCTAGTTTCTTGTCGACGTCGGCCGGAATCGCATATGGCTTGAGCCCCAGTCGCGGATAATACTCGTTGATGAACTTCACCGCGTCGAAGTAGAAGGTCCGGATCGTCGCCGATCGCTCCCTCGACGAAGCCGATTGCTTCACGATCCGGTAGAACGGCACCATCAGCGCGTCGACGGGCTCGATCAGCCGGCCGCTGTTGACTTTGGTCTCGAGGTCGTGCTCGCGGCGGGTTAGCTCGCTAATCTGTTCGTTGATCGAATTCAGTTTAAAGAACGCGGTCTTGACCTGCTGCGACGCGAATATTGCCACGAGGGTCACGACCAATGCGATCACCATGCCGGTACCGATGGCGATGATGGTCGACGTATAGCGCGGGCGAATCCCGAAAAGCGACAGGCGTTTGCGCCCGACTTGGTGCCCGACTCGGTCCCCGACGTATGCGACGCCGCCCGCGATCAGCATGACGAACGCGACGTTGCCGATGCCCCGAACGATCTCGACGAAGTTCACGGCTCCGTCCGCCCGCTCATACCGACGCCGCGCGGCGCAAGCGCACCAGGCCGATCGCGGTGAATATCAGGTTGGGCATCCAAGCCCAAAGGATCGCCGCGTTCAAGAACGCCTCGCCCAAGTACGAACACACCGTCATAACGATGTAGTAGACGAAAACGATCGCCAGCGACAGCCCGAATCCCAGGCTGGCGCTACTGCCGCCGCCGCGCGCCGACCGCAATCCGAAGGGCAAGGCGATCAGGATGAAGACGAAGCACGCGAACGGTCGCGCGAGCTTCTCCTGATACGTCGTAACGTACTTGCGAAGCTCGCTCTCCGTCAGCTGCCCCGAACGCACGATTCCGGCGATCTCGGACCGGCTCATGCTGTCGGGATCGTTGTTCTTGATGCGCTTGACCAAATCGCTTGGCTTCTCTCCGATTTCGACTTGCTGCTCCGGGATTCGCGGCTGCTGCAACAGCGACCCGTCGGGGTTGAAACGGTACAGGCTGGAGTTTTGTAAAATCCATTTGTCGACGGTGAACTCGGCCCGGTCGGCGAAAACGATTTGGCGCGGCTGATTGCGATTGTCGTACTGGATCAGGGTAACGTGCAGCAGCGCCCGCGAGTTCGGCTCGTAGGAGGTGGCGATCGTCACCTGGCGCCCCCCACCCGGCAGCGGAGCCGAAACGGTGAGGTCGCGGTCGTACGCGCTCGTGTGGTTGATCACCGAATCCTCGATCTCGATCAACTGTCCGTTGGCAAACGGCACCAGCTGCTCCTGAAGGAAGAGGGTGACCACCGACATGACGATCCCGACGGCGAGCAGCGGCGCGGCGATCCGCGACAGGGTGATTCCCACCGACTTCATGGCGGTGATCTCGCTGTCGCTCGACAGCCGCGACACGGCCATCAGCGTCCCCCACAGCAAACCCATCGGAATCACCAGCACGACGTAGCCCGGGAGCGACCACGCAAACACCAGGACGGCCGCCCACAGCGGAGCGTGATCGTTGCTGACTAGCTTGCCGATGTGGAGGATTTCGGTCGCCGCAAAGATCAGCATGAACGCGGCCAGCCCGAAGCCGAACGGTCCGGACAATTCCGACAGCATGTACCGGTCGAGAACTGAAAAGCGCGGCATCGTGCCGGTTACAACCGAAACCCTTCGCCCAAATAGAACTGCCGCGCAATCGGCGAATCCATCACTTCTTGGGCGTTGCCCGACACTTCGATCCGGCCGTTGTTCATAATGTATGCGCGGTCGACGATCGCGAGCGTCTCGCGCACTTGGTGATCCGTGATCAGAATGCCGAGGCCGCGATCGCGCAACTGACGGATCATCGTTTGAATGTCGGCCACCGCGATCGGATCGATTCCAGTGAACGGTTCGTCGAGCAGGAGGAAGCGCGGCTCGATCGCGAGCGCCCGGGCGATCTCGACCCGCCGGCGTTCGCCTCCCGAGAGGCTGTCGCCGCGAGCGTCGACGAAGGCTCGCAGGCCGAACTCTTCGAGCAGAGCCGGCAGACGCCGCTCCTGTTCGTCGCGCGGCACGCCGTTCTGTTCCCAAATCAGACGAACGTTGTCGCCCACCGAGAGTTTGCGAAAGATCGAGTTCTCCTGCGCTAAATAGCCCACGCCGTTACGCGCGCGCGCGTACATCGGCGCCGAAGTCAGGTCGATCTCGCGCTCGCCGAGATCGAGCGTTACCGTTCCTCCGTCTGGTTTCACCAGCCCGACGACCATGTAAAACGTCGTCGTCTTACCGGCGCCGTTAGGCCCGAGCAGACCGACGACTTCGCCGGTTCCAACCTCGGCCGAGACGCCGTTGACGACCGTTCTCTCGCCGAAGCGTTTGACCAGGCCGCGTAGTTTGATCGAAGATTCGTCGTTCATTGCATCCGCATGTGTGAGAGAGAGATGTCGGAGTCGAAGCTCGAGCCGGTCCCCCGAAAGCCGTTGGGCTCCGCAATCGAAACGTTTCCGCTGCCGCGAAGCGTTCCGGCCGCGTGGTCGTAAATCAGCTGCGCGCACGACAGCGTCATTCCGGTATTCGTCTTCGCGCGAACTCCGCCGATCATCGTTACCGAATTCGTTCCTTCGTCGACGATCGCTTGCGGAGCGGTCGCGGTCAGCTTCGTCCCCTTGGGGTCGTAGAAGGTCACGCGGGCGTCCCGAAAGACGGCGCGCGCCTTGCCCTGCGCGCCGTTGCTTTCAAACGATTTCGATTCGAGCTCGTACTCGATCCGGTTGTTGATCTGCAGCGTTTCGCGAACCGGACGGGTCGGCGTCCCGTGACCGGTGATGTGCAGCGGCAGCGGAGCCGCCGCGCGAACGGGCGTTGCGGAAGGCGTGGGGGCCGACCGCGGCGCTTGCGGATTGCAGCCCGCAAAGAGCGCCGCCAGCAGGCATGCGCTCCACCACCTCGCCGCGCGCGTCACGCCGCTTCCCGCTCGGCGTTCGGCCAGTCCGATCGCGCGGCGGCTAGCGCTAGGCCCATTGCCGGCATCCAAAGGCCGAATATCACGATGCTCACGGTATCGATGAGGCCTTGCACGGCCACGCCGACGAGTCCCGCCGCAACCGCGAGCGCGATCGCGGCGGCGGCGGGCGGCGCGTGTGCGACGCGCGCGCGCAGCTCGCGCGCGAACGTCCAGAGATTCCACAGAAATGCCGTCAACCCCAAAACGCCGAGCTCGGCGAACAGCGTCAGGTAGAGACTGTGGGCGTGAAAGGCGGTGGCATCCGCATCGGGGACGTGGACGAGCGCGTACAGACGCGGAAAGTCGAACGGTCCGACGCCGGTCAACGGAAAACGATCGACGATCGCCGCCGCGGCTTGCCAGATGGCGATCCGCGTATAGTCTTCGCTCGGATCGTGGTGGCTGTTGAACAAGAGCAGCACGGCGACCGCGGCGACCGCCGATACCGCGGCGGCCGCAACGACGCTCGCGCGCAAACGCCGCGCCTGCGTCAGCATCAGAAAAGCGGCGGCCGCGGCCGCCCCGATCCATCCCGCGCGCGAATACGTCAGCGCGAGCGCGACCAATCCGACCGCCGTTGCCGCCCACGAAAGCGCGCGCAACGCGGCGCTCGGCGCCAACCGCGTCAGCGTCACCGCGATCGGTAAGAGGGCGACCAAATAGCCGGCTAGCTCGCCGGGAAGCACGAACGTTCCGGTCGCGCGGCCGTGCGCGAGCGCGTACAGCGAAGCCGGCGTTCGCGAGGCGACCATCGCGATCGCAACCGCCGCCGCGAGCGTTCCGGTCGCCAGATACGACCAAAAGATCGCCAGCGGAACGCCGCGTTCGGCGTAAAAGCGCATCAGCGCGCAGTGCCAAAGAATCCCCATCGCCGACAACCCCAAGAAGAACAGTCCGTGCGGCGGATCGAATCCGGCTAACGTCGAGATCGTGGCGCAGACGATCCAGGCCAGCAGGGGCAGCAGCAGCGGCTGCGAGCCGCGCAGCGGGTATCGCAGCAACATCGTCGCGGCGTAGACGGCCAAGACGCCGATCGCGGCCAGGGCGGCGAAGGCGACCGGCATCGGCACGACGGTAATGCCGGGGAACGCGACGCTCGTCAGAGCGATGAACGCCGGAAAGACCGGCAGCAGCGCGTAGATCAGCGCGAAGCCGTAGGGCAGCAGGCGGCGCATTTCCATTACGAGCGTCCCTGCGCGATGGCCGCGATTCGTTGCGCAATACGGCGCGCGCCTCCGGGCGACCCCATCCGATCCCTTCCCACGCGGGACATGTGCGCGCGTCGATCGGGATCGTCGAGCAACGCGCCGACGCCCGCCGCCGCGGTGGCGACATCGGCGGGAAAGAGCGCCAACGCATCGCCCAGCAGTCCGCGCTGCCGCCGTCGATACCATGCGCCCTTCCCGTTGCGGCCGGTTTCGAAAGCGGCAACCGGAACGCCGGCGGCCGCGGCCGCTTCGTTGGCCGTGCCCGCTTGCCCGAGCACGAGGGCGGTTCGCACCAGCAACGGTCCCAGCGGGCCGATCCAGCCGCGCACGCGCACCCGCCCTTCAAGGGCGAGCGCAAAGGGAACCGCGCGCCCGTCGCCGGCAAAAACTTCCCAGCCGGCGCTTTCGGCCGCGCGCACGAAACGCTCGACGTCGAGACCGCGCGCGACCGAGAGCAACGCGCCCAGTGACGGTCGCGCCAGCGCGAGCTCGCGCGTCACGCGCAAAAGCATCGCCGCGTCGGCGTACGCGCTCGCGCGGCTTCCGGGAAACAGCGCGAGCGCCGGATCGAAGCCGGCCGCCGCGCGCACGGCGACCGGATCCTCGACGGCGGCAAACAGATCGACGATGACGTTGGCGGCCGGTTCGACGCGCAGGCCGCGATCCGCGAGCCGGCGCGCCGTGGCATCGTCGCGCACGAAGCACGCCGCCGCTCGCCGCAAGAATCGCTCTTCGATCGGTCCGTACGGTGCTACGCTCACGCTCTTGGCGGTCCCGACGAAGACCAGCGGAGCACCCGCGACCAATGCCATCGCGCACGCATAGGTGTCGCCGACGGCCACCACGACGGCGTATTGCCGCCGCGCGGAACGTAGGAACGCAAACTGTGCCAGCGTGAGTCCGATCAGACCGGAGCGAACGTCGCGCGCGATGTTGCGAACGTCGCCCATCGCAATCAAGCCGCCGCTGGGCATCGTCCGGACCGGACCGACGTCGCGCATCGACTCCGACGCCACGTCGCCGACCAGCGCCAGGTGATCGATTTCCATTTCGGGGACGAGGCCGCGCAATTCGAGGGCGATGCGGTCGGCGATCGCCGCTTCGCCGTGTCCGTTGCTCACGAAGAGCGCGCCGCTCACCGTGCGGCCGTCGCTCGAGCGTCCAGCAGCGGCACGAGTTCGAAGCCGGTCATACCGAAGCGTCCGCGTTGCCGGTCGAATTCGAGCTCGCTGCACGAGACGTAGCGTCCGTACGGACCGGCATGAACGATCGGGACGCCTTCGACGTATTCGGGATCGAAGAGCGTGTCGTGGCTGTGGCCGCCCAGCACGAGATCGATCCGAGGCACGCGCCGCGCCAACTCCCGGTCGAGCGACAGTCCCACGTGCGAAAGGACCACGAGCGGTTCGCCGTCGGGGATTTGCCGCGCGTATGGGGCCACCGCATCCCACGGATCGAGAAAACGCCAACCGAAAACGCGCTCCCACGGACTGCCGGCCGGATATTGCATGATCAGCAAACCGAGCACGTGCACGCGGGTTCCGTCGCGCTCGAATACCAGCGACGGCCCGAACGGCAGCTTGCGGCCTTTGACGTCGACGAGGTTCGTGCAGACGACCGGATGGCGCATTCGAGCGACGCGCGCGCGCAGGAGTGAAAAGAGATAGTGGAACTCGCGATTTCCGATCGCTTGGGCGTCGTATCCGGCAGCGTCGATTTCCGCGACGATCGGCTCTCGACGCCGATAGACGGTCTGGCTGCCGCGCAGGGAGTCGCCGCAATCGAACAGCAGGCCCGGCTTGCGTTCCCGCAGCTCCAGCAGGCGCGGCGCGATCCCGCGCCGGTCGTGCAGATCCGACGTGTGATAGATGCGGATCATTGCAACCCGCGCATCGCGGCCGCGGGCTTGCGGGCGAGATCGACGGCGAAGTGCGCGCAACGCGCGAGCGCGTCGGGTGGCCCGAGCGCCGCGCGCAGCTCTTCGAACTGCCCGTAC
>DASXDV010000036.1:0-8729 GCA_036490465.1 Candidatus Tumulicola sp.
ATTCAAGAAAGTGCGCTACCGTGGGCTCGCAAAGAACGAGAATTGCCTGAACGTGCTCTTCGCGCTCTCCAACTTGTTCATGTCGAAGAAAACATTGTTACGCCTTTCGACGGCATAGCTGTCTCTCGAAGTCAAAAAAAACCGGCTCTCGAGCCCAAAAAGTGGGCCGAGAGCCGAAAAGCAAAGGGCTGATCGCCAAAAGTGGCGATTTTACAAGCACTCAGCCGATCCAACTCTAATTGATCAGACCTTCCTTAGATATCCCACCGCCACGCGTCCCACCAGGGCGTGGAGGTCGGATTGACCGAGTAGGCGCGCAAGTCGGACGAGCGCACGATCAACCGGCGCGCGTCGTAGACCGGCACGTACGGCACGTCGGCCCAAATGCGAAGGCTCGCGGCGCGGTAGATTGCGGCTCGCCGCGCGACGTCTTCGGTTTGCAGCCCCGCTCGCTCCAGCGCGTCGAGCCGCCGGTCGCAAAAGCGAAAGACGTTCTGGCCGCGCGGGTACCACCGGTCGCATCCTAGGAAATTGTACACGTCCGGGTCCCAGTTCACGGTCGTGCTGTACAACGCCAGGTCGTACGTGCCGTCGTAGATCGGACCGTTCGGCGCGGCGAATATCGTGCGGTACGCGTACGTTTTGATCGCCAGCGCGATCCCGGCCAGTCGAAACGACGCCTGCATTAGCACCGCGGTTCGCTCGAGGTTCGTCGAGCCGGCAATCGTCGCAAGCGTAAACTCGAGCCGCACGCCGTTGCGAGTTCGGACCCCGTCGTTTCCGCGCCGCCAACCCGCCGCCTCGAGCATTCGCCCAGCCGCCGCCACGTCGTACGTCCGCCGCGGCAACGGCTCGTAACCGATGGCGGTGGGCGGTAAACTGTTGCGCGATTCGCGATAGAGCCCGCGCGTGACGTCGCGCAGCACCGCGGCATAGGGGATCGCAGCCGCAATGGCGCGCCGGACCGCCGGATCGCTCAAACCGGGCTTTGCCGAGTTGACGATCAGCGAAGACTGGGCGTTCCACGGCGCGGTTCCGACGACGACGCCGGCAACCGAGCGGTACTGCGCGAGGAGCGAGGTTTGCGGCGCGACGACGAGGTCGATCCGATGCACCGCCAACTCCGTCTCGATCGTCTGATCGTCGGGAATGAAGCGCAGTTCGATCCTTTCGAGCTTGGGTCTGCCCTTAAAGTACCGATCGAAGCGCCGCAGTACGATTCGGTCGCCGCGCGCCCACGAGACGAACTCGAACGGTCCCGTTCCGACCGGCCGGGCGGCCAACGTGCCCGCGTTGAAGTCGGATTCGCGTTCCAAGACGTGCGCCGGCAGGATCGGCTTTCCGCCCTCTTGCAGCGGCGCGAAGAATCGCGACACGAACGGTGGATAGCGTTCGCGCAAACGAACGACGACCGCGTAAGGACCGTCGGCGGTAACCGACGTCGCGCGATCGTATCCTTCGCGTTCGAACGTGTCGTTATGCGGGTTCATCACCGCGCGCCACGACGCCACGACGTCGCGAGCGGTAAAAGGCACGCCGTCCTGCCAGACGACGCCATGCCGAAGCCGGTAGACGTACGTCCGGCCGTCGCGCGAAATCCCGCCGTTTGCGGGCGTCGGAACCTCGGCGGCGAGATCGCCGACCAGCCTGCCGCGGTCGTCGGCGATGACGAGGTACGAATAGATCAGCGACGCGAGATCGTACGAAACGTCCATCTCCGAGAGGTAGGGGTTGAGGCGGTCCGGATCAGAAATGTCGGCGATTCGCAGGACGTGCGGGAGCGTCCAAACGTGGCGGCCGTTACCGGCGGCCGCGGTCTCGGCTCGCGTACAGCCGGCGAGGGTCGCGTACAGCAACGCGAACGCGATGATGCGACGCATCGTCGCCAGACGTTCGAGGGGACCCGGCCCGTACCTCGAAAACTCGAGCCGACATGGAGACGACGTTAGCGGCCGACATAGGCGTGTTCGGCGGTTCGGGATTCTACTCGTTGATCGACGGCGCGCGCGAAACGTGGGTGCAGACGCCCTACGGCGCGCCCAGCGACCGGATCTCGGTGGGAGAAATCGCCGGCAAGCGCGTCGCCTTCATGCCGCGTCACGGAAGAGACCACCGCTATCCGCCTCAAGTCATTAACTACCGCGCAAACGTCTACGCGATGAAGTCGCTGGGCGTGCGTTGGCTGCTTGGTCCGACGGCCGCCGGCTCGCTCAAAAAGGAGGTCGCTCCGGGATCGATGGTCGTCTGCGATCAAGTAGTCGATCGAACCAAAGCCCGCGCCGATACCTTCTATGAGGGACCCCGCACGACGCACGTCAGCTTCGCCGATCCGTATTGCCCGACGCTGCGGCCAATCGCGGTCGACGCGCTGCGCTCGCTGGACGTCGTGACGCACGCGACGGGAACCGTCGTGGTCATCGAAGGTCCGCGCTTCTCCACCCGCGCCGAATCGAAGTGGTTTGCAAGCCAAGGCTGGGAAGTGGTCAACATGACGCAGTACCCCGAGTGCTATCTCGCCCGCGAACTCGAGATGTGCTACGTCAACATTTCGTTGATTACCGACTACGACGTGGGGCTGGAAGGCGTCGCGCCGGTTTCCCGCGACGCCGTCATCGCGGTTTTTAATGCCAACAACCGGCGGCTGAACGCCGCCATCGAAGAAATCGTCCGGCGGATCGATATCGAGACCGACTGCTCGTGCCGCCACGCACTCGAGGAGGCGACCTTTTGAGCTGGCGAGTCGACCTCGGAATGTACTTCCGCGCCGTCGGGCTGCTCTTTGGCCACCCGTCGATTCTGGCGGTTCCGCTCCTGGCCGCCGTGTTCGACGTTCTCGTCGATCGGATCGTGCCGCTGCTCACCGACGCCTTGGGAGGCGCGGGAGCGGGACTGTTCGCGATGGTGGTGCAGTTGGTCTATCTGTGGGCGTTCGGCGTGGCGATCGTGCAAGCGAGCAACGTGTGGCGGCAGCGGCGTGGTTCGTTCGACGAAGCCTGGGAAGAGTCGCGCGCGAAATTCGGCGGGATCGCGCTGGCCGCAATCGGATTTCAGTTCTTGATCTGGGTGGGGCCGTATATCGGCTCGTTCCTCGGGGCGACCGGCGTGTATCTCGGCCTGGCACTCGAAGCGATCGCCGCCTTCTTCTTGATCTACACGATGCCGGCGGCCGCGATCGGCGGCATGCCGGGATCGCTGGCAATCGCCGCCTCGGTTCGGGGCGTCCGAAGCAACGTCATCGCCTCGGTCGTGCTGGCGATCGTCTTCATCGCGCTTTGGTTCGTCGTCTTACCGCTGCTGCTGCCATACCCGCTGGCGCGTCTCCCCGAACTCCCTTCTCAACTCGCGGCCGCCGCCGCCAAAGCGATCGTGTTGGCGTACCTCGCGTTTCCGTTTGCCAAGCAATACGACGACGTCGCGTTCACGCGCTTTTGGTAGACTGGGCGCTTCCGGCGGCATCCAGCGCCATGCGCACGAACTCCGCGACCGTCGCCGGCGGGACGTTCGTCCGCGCAATCCGTTCGGCGTCGTCGAGCTTGGCAAGCAGTTCGGCAGCGCGAGCCGGTGCAAGCGACGGCAGCCGGCCCAAAGCTTGCGCGTAGTCGTCCGCTAGGCGCGCGACCGCCGCACCCGTCAGCGCGCCCACGATCCAATCGCGCGCCAGCATTTTGACCGTTTCTAGGCCTTCGTCGAGCGTCTCTCGCGTCGCCCAAGCCCGTTCCGACGTCTCGCCGGCGGCGCTCTCCAAGAACCATGCTGCGACGGTCGCTCGGAGCGATTCGTCCTCGACGTCGAGCGCGGTGACGGCGCGGGCGATGCTTCCGCCGCCGAGAGCCGCGCCGCGGCGCGCCTCGGCTTCGCCGTAACCAAGCCGCTGCAATACGTCGTTGGAGTCCGACTTCGAAAGCGGCGGGAAGCGGACTTCGATCAGGCGGGAGGCGAGGGTCGGCAGCAAGCTTCCCGGCAACGGCGTCGTGAGGATCGTGACGACCCCGGACGGCGACTCTTCCAAGAACTTCAGGAGCGCGTTCGCGGCCGCCGGACTGGCAAACTCGACGTCGCCGAGCAGCAGCAGGCGCATTCCTCCGACGTACGACTGCATCGAAAACAAGCGCACGATCTCGCGCGACGTGAGATCCTCGCCGTCGTAAAAGCTCCGGGCGGCGTCCGCCGCGCCGACGTAGAGCGAACCTTCGGATTCGACGAAGTCGGGATGACGGGCCCCGTCGGCTGCAAACATCGCGCACGACGCGCACGTTTCGTCGTAACCGAGCAGCTCGGTCGACGGCTTTTCGCAAAGCAGCGATTGGGCCAGGCGCCGAGCGAAGGTCTTCTTCCCCACTCCCGGCGGCCCGGAAAACAGGTACGCGTGAGCGATGGTCTCCTTGGACAACGCCCCGAAGTAGCGCTTTGCCCCGTCCGCACCGGCCACATCGAACCGCAACGCGCCGCTCACGCCCGCTCCGTCGGCACGCCGGAGAGTTCGCGAAGTGCGCTCAGGGCCTGCGTAAGAATTTCCTCCGACGCCAGCGACCCATCGAGCACGCGATGGGCAGGGGCGCGCGCGATTTCGAGGTAGCCGTTGCGTACGCGCTCGTGAAACGCATCTTCCTCGTTCTCGAGCCGGTCGGCAATTCGGTCGCGCAGCGCGATGCGTTCGCGCGAGATCTCCACCGGTACGTCGAGCAAAAGCGTCAGGTCGGCGGTGAGTCCGCCGGTGGCGACGCCGCACAAATCTCGAAGAAGGTCGAGGTCGAGGCCGCGCCCGTAACCTTGATAGGCGAGCGTCGAATCCACGTACCGGTCGCTCAATACGACGCGCCCGGCCGCAAGCGCCGGCCGAACGCTGCCGGTCACGTGCGCGGCTCGCGCCGCGCTGATTAGCAGCGCTTCGGTCAGCGGGTCGATCCGAATCGAACGGTCCAGAAAGATCGAGCGTACGGCTTCGCCGACCGGCGTACCCCCCGGTTCGCGCGTCACCAAAACGTTGCTTCCACCGGAGGTCAAGCGCGCGGCTAGCCCCGCTAAGAGCGTACTCTTGCCGCTCCCTTCGATCCCTTCGACGGCTACGAACATGCTAAGGCTCTCGCGCGACGGCTCAACCGCTCGGCGCGTGGATCTCTTCGGAAGCGTTTTTGAATATCCGTACGCGCCGGTTGGGCTCCAAGCCCGTGCTGCGCGACTGCAACCGGTATCGTTCGGCCAGCTGGTGCTGCATCCGGCGCACGTACGACGTCTGCGGCGATAGTTCGCTGGCTTGGCTCGTCAGCAAGACCTGATAGACCGCTTCCTCGGCCTCGCGCAGGGCGATTTCCTCGCGATCGATCGAGCCGAGGTTGAAGACGTCGCGCAGCGCCGTCTGGATCTGGGTGGTCGTATTGGTCTTGATCGAGTAGATGGGCACGTTGTCCGAAGCGATCTGCTTGAGTTTCGGCTGCTGTTTGCGTTCCAGCGTCTTGAGCGTGAGGACGACGTCGGCGTCGTCGAACGTGCGAGCGATCGAAGCGTTGACCCGAAGGTTGTGAATCGCCCGTTCGATCTTGTTGCGCGAGACGCCGTAAGGAAAGATCGACAGCGGGCGTTCCCGATCGTCGGCGTCGGCGGGGCGCTCGTACGCCTCGGCGAGCTGGGGCATGGACTCGGTATCGGCCTCCTGCACAACCGTGACTTCGCCGCTGGGCTGACGTTGACGAATTTCGGGCTGAGGCTGGTAGCCGCGAAGCAGCGCGTCGATGACCTCGGCGACGTTTTTGTGGATCGCGAGCCGATCGCGGTCGTGAATTTCGACGACGGCATCGAAGGTCGGCGGCGCCTTGCGCTCGAGCACCGTCTTGCGGGTGCCGCGCCGGCGCGCCTCTTCGTCGGAGAGCGTTACGGCGCTGACGCCGCCCACCAGGTCCGACAGGGTCGGATTCATGAGCAGGTTTTCCAACGTTTGTCCATGAGCCGTGCCGATCAAGATCACGCCCCGCTCGGCGATCGTGCGGGCCGCCGCGGCTTCCGCCTCGGTGCCGATCTCGTCGATGACGATCACCTCGGGCATGTGATTTTCTACCGCTTCGATCATGACCGCGTGCTGCAGCCCGGGATCGGCGACCTGCATGCGCCGCGCCAGCCCGATGCCGGGATGCGGGACGTCGCTGTCGCCCGCTATCTCGTTGGAAGTATCGACGATGACGACGCGTTTGCGATCTTCGGAGAGCATGCGCGCGCACTCGCGCAGCATCGTCGTCTTCCCGACCCCGGGGCGGCCGAGCAAGCAGATGGATTGCCCGCTTCGAAGGACGTCGAGCAGAATGTCGATCGTGCCGTACACCGCGCGGCCGACGCGACAGGTCAGCCCGACGATCTTCCCGGTCCGATTGCGAATCGCGCTGATGCGATGAAGCGTCTGCTCGATTCCGGCCCGGTTGTCGGCCCCGAACGACGAAATGCGCGAACACACGTGACCGATGTCCTCGTGCGCTACGGGCGTATCCGTGAGGTACGTGAAATCGTGTTCGAAACGCGCTTCCGGGGGCCGTCCGAGGTCGAGCACAACTTCGATCACGTCTTCGACGTTAGCGAGTCGGACGAGCGCCTGCCGGATGGCGAGGGGAAAGATGTCGAGGAGCTGTGAGAATTCCCGGCCTGGGGAAACCGATGGAGCTCGAACCGCCAATACTGACCCTCACTTCCCAGTGTTCTCGGAGGTGCGTTATCCGGTTCGCGCTCGAGTCCCTTTCAGCGCCGGCGGCGTTTCGCCGCGACGCTACTCGACAACGACGCGAATCGTTTTGAGCCGGTCGTCGTACGTGCCTTGAATCCGCACTCCCGCTTTCATTTCCAAGCGTAAGTAGTCGATCAGGTCCGAGGTAATCTCTTCGCCGGGCGCGATCACCGGAATGCCCGGTGGATAGGGCGAGATCGTTTCGGCGCAAATGCGGCCCTTCGAATCTTTGAATTTTACGAACTCGGTGTCGGCGAGGAAAGCCTCGCGCGGCAACATGCGCATCGGCGGAATTTTGGGCAACCGGTAGCTGCCGCGCCCCAACCGCCGTTCGAGGATTCCCGACGGAGCGTAGAGGTCGACCGGGCGATCGTCGCGCGCCAACTCTTCGAAGGCGGCCGCCAGCCGATCGGCGGCCTCGCGCGTCGTTCCGATCGTAAAGAGCGCTACGACGTTGAACAAATCGGCCAGTTCCACTTGAATGTTGTAGCGATGGCGCAGAATTTCCGAAGCCTCGTAACCCGTATAGCCCAGACCCTTGACCGTGACGGCGATCTTCGTGGGGTCGAGATCGAACACGCCCGGGCGCCCGATCGCGTCGTCGCCCAAGCAATAGAGTCCCTCGACGCGGTTGATCCGCTGCCGCGTCTCGTTGGCGAGTTCGATCGTGCGGGCCAGCAGTTTCGTACCCTCGGTCGCCATCTGCTTTCTCGCCACGTCGAGCGACGCCACCAACGGAAGGTTCGGAGACGTAGACAGAAACATTTTCAAAACGGATTTGAGCCGGTCGAGTCGAACGCGGGTGCCTTTCTGATGCAGCATCGCGCACTGCGACATCGCCGAAAGCATCTTGTGGGTCGAGTTGATGCACAAATCGGCGCCCGCGCTGGTAGCCGACAGCGGCAGGTCCGGATGAAAGTGGAAATGCGGCCCCCAGGCCTCGTCGACCAGCAGCAGCTTGCCGGCGTCGTGCGCGATCCGCTCGATCGCCGCGAGATCGGCCGCTACCCCGTAGTACGTCGGGGACACGACGTAGATCGCCGCTAGGTTCGGATGCGACTCCAGGGTGCGGCTCACCGTTTCGGGCGTCACGCAATGATCCATATGGAGGTCCTCGTCGACCTCGGGCTGCATGTAAATCGGACGCGCGCCGCTCATGACCAAACCGCCGAGCATCGATTTGTGCGAGTTGCGCGGAACCGCAATCTCGTCCCCCGGGTTTACCGCGGTCATCATCATGCATTGATTGCCGCTGGTCGATCCGTTGATCAGAAAGAACGAATTGTCGGCGCCCCACGCCTGCGCCGCAAGCGCCTGAGCCTCTTTGATGGACTCGGTCGGCTGCAGCAGGTCGTCGATGCCCGGCATCGGCGTAAGATCGATCGCGCAGACGTTATCGCCGATGAACTCGCGAAACGCGAGGTCCATTCCGATGCCCTGAATGTGCCCCGGCGTGTGGAACGGCAGCACGCCCGAGTCGACGTAATCCAATAGCGCCTGAAAATAGGGCGTGCGGGATTGATCGCCGCCCCCTGGGGGATTACGCTTCAACGCGATCGTCGATCGAAACGTTATACAGGAAGAGGAACTTGCCCCATTCGTCGGGCAGCGTGTTGCGTTTGATCTGAATCCACGGAATGTACTTCGGTTGGCGAGGCTTGCGCCGCAGCGACATGTTCGCTTCGGCCGGCGTTCGGTTGTTCTTGCGGTTGTTGCAGCGCATGCACGCGCATGCGAGGTTCTCCCACGTCGACGGACCGCCGCGGCTCTTGGGGATCACGTGGTCGACCGTCATCAAACGTTCGCCGCGAACGCCGCAGTATTGACAGACGTGATCGTCGCGAATCAAGACGTTCTTTTTCGTCAGCGCGACCTTCTGCATCGGCCGGCGAATGTAGTAGAGCATCCGAATGATTGAAGGCATCCGCATCTCGTAGGTGGTCGACGCGAGGATTCGATCGCGGCCGGCGAGCATCTCCGCCTTGCCGGCAAAGATCATTTTGACCGCGCGCTGGAAGCTCGT
>DASXDV010000070.1:0-68222 GCA_036490465.1 Candidatus Tumulicola sp.
GACGGCGGCAAGATGGACGGGTTCGGATTGGTTTACGTCAACGAACATCGGTGTACGTGCGCCTATCAGTACGTCAAAAAGTCCGCCATTGCGCCATACTGGAAGATGGCCCAGCAGTACGTGTTGGCCGATCATCTGTTCCAAACGCAGAGCAGCGGCAGTTTCACCGCGCATCAGGACTTGATCCGCGGCGATACGGTCATCGACGCGCACGACAGTTTGGTCGATTTTCCGACCGACGGTCCGTGGGGTTGCGACGCGCCGCCGAAAACGAAGACGAGCTTGCTGACCGACCAAGGCCAGTATTTGATGAATAAGGGTCCCTTTCCGTGCTTGACCTACACGACGCTGCGCGACCTGCTCGACGCTAAGGGCGTTTCCTGGCGTTATTACACGCCGAACATTCAAACGCACGGCGGAAATTTGTGGAACGCGTTCGATGCGATCTCGGCGGTACGCAACAGCCAGGAATGGCAGACGAATATCTCGTCGCCGGAAACTAACATTTTCAGCGATATTTCGGGTAACACGCTGCCGGCCGTGTCGTGGGTGATTCCGGACGGGCAGAACTCCGATCATCCCGCCCAAAAAACGTGGGGACCGAATAAGGATACCGGACCGTCCTGGGTCGCGCAGATCGTCAACGCGGTCGGGGAGAGCAGCTATTGGAACTCGACCGCGGTGATCGTCACGTGGGACGACTGGGGCGGCTGGTACGATCACGAGCCGCCGCCGCAGCTCGACTACAACGGCCTGGGCTTCCGGGTGCCGATGATCGTCGTATCGCCGTACGCTCGGATCGCGTACATCTCGCACACCCAATACGAGTTCGGCAGCATCCTGAAGTTCGTGGAAGATACGTTCGCCCTCGGTCGCTTGGGGACTACCGATACGCGCGCGACGAGCATCGGCGACGTCTTCGACTTCAGCCAGCAGCCACGACCGTTCGTTCCGATCAAGGCGAAGTATTCGAAGGCGTACTTCCTGCATCAGCGCCCATCCAACGAGCCGGTCGATACCGAGTAAGTCGCCCGAAACCCGGATTAGGTCCGGACTGCGCGTGACGTGCCGCGGTTACGCGCCGAGATCCCTTTCGTGCGGGTTAGTAAAGCGCGAGGTAGCATGGTCCGTCGAGCATGGTTTTCGAGCCTTGGATCCGCCGGAGCGGGGTGGCGTTGCCGTTAGCGTTGCTGGCAAACTCGTCGATCGCACCGCCGCTAAACTCGGCGACGTAAATGTGATGTGCGTGATCGGCCAAGACGCCCGCGGCTCCGTTGACGCTCGTGATCGTCGCGACCGGCACGGCGTCCCCTTTTGCCCCTTTGGCGAAGACGACGACCCCGGTCGTTTCGTCCGCGACGAGCAGCCGGCCGTCCCGGTCGAAAGCGAGGGCGAATGGTCGCCGCAAACCCGTGTTGCTCCCACCGATCGTGAAGACCGGCTTCGCATTTCCTTTGGCCTTACTGCCAAAGACGCGAATCGACGACGAGCCGATGTTGGCAACGAACAAGCGCCCCTTCTTGTCCATCGCCATGCCGACCGGTGTCTGCAGATTCGGATTACTGCCGCCGATCGTGCGAATCGGCGAAACGTTGCCGCTCGCACCGGCGGCGTATTCGGTGATCGCACCGGCGCTAAAGTTCGATACCCATAGATGGCCGTTCGGATCGACGAGGATGCCTTCGGTCGGGCCGAGTTGGCTGTTCGATCCGCCGACGATCTTCCACGGTTTGACGTTTCCGTTCGAACCCGCCTTGAACACGGCGACTTGGGTAGCGCTGTCGTTTGCGGCGTACACGTTCCCCGTCGAATCCAGTGCGAGGGCGTCGGGCGAATCCAAGGTCGTTTTACTGCCGCTGATGTCGATCGCCGGGGCGACGTTGCCCGACGCCGTCGCTTTAAACGCGAAGACGCCGGGGTCGTTGCGATTGGCGGTGTAAATGCGAACGCTCGTGTCGGGCATTCGCATTGCCGACTGGTCCGCGGCCGGCGGGGAAACCGACGGATTCAACCCGCCGCCGCAGCCGGCCAGTAATAGGGCGAGTCCGGAAAAGGATAGCGCGCGCATAGAACACCTCCGTCTTGCGAAACGCACGATGGCCTGCTCTGCGGGAGCGCCAAGCCCCTGCTCGCGCAAGGGTGTTGGACGCAACTTGGGACCTTTGGACTACGCCGAATTCGGCCGGTGAAAAGGCGCTAGCGAACGGGTCGCTGACGATAGATGTTCGCAAGCAGTGGCGTGAGATACGTTCCCGCGGGAAGGACGTAATCGCGCGGCGGGAACGGAATCGGAACGTCGTGGACGTATGGCGGGTTTGCGATTCGGTCTTCGCCGATCGGATAACAAACCGGCCATGGGATCGTGCCTGTTTCGTTGCCGCCGTGCGTGTACTGCGCGAGATACCGCGTGTAATAACAGATCGCTCCGGCGTCGTACCAATGACGCAGCGGCACCAGCTGGACTTGCTGCGCGTCGAAGTCGCGATGACCGGGGACGTCGAAGTATGTCCGGCGGTAGGCGGCCGGCGCTTCGCGCGGTTTGACGGCGAGGCTTAACGGATTGTTGCCGGCGCGCAGCCGCGCGATCTCTTGCGAAAAAGTTTGTTGTTGTGCGGCGATCTGTCGCTGCAGCGAACTCGGGCGATCGGGTGCGGCCGGCTGACGAGTGGGCTGCGGTCGCGCGCGCGGATTCTGGCGCGCGAGTTCGGGTCGTCGCGCGGCCGGCGGTGCGGCCCGCGTCGCCGGGCGCGGAATCGGTTGCGGCACCGATGGCGGCGCCGGATTGGGAGCACTCTGCGATCGCGGCTGCGGAACCGGCCGCCGCTCGATCCGCACGGCGGTCGATGCCACGATCGACTCGCGCGGGGCGGCTTTGGGCGCGAAGAGCGGCAGCTTGGCAAACCAAAGCCACGACGTCAACACGACCAGCAGCGCGTGAACCGCCAGCGAAAGTGCCAGACCCCACAGCAGGAAGCGTCCGCTGCGCCGATCGCCCGCCTCGGAGATCACGGTGTCCGACTACGCGACCGAGCCCGGGTTTTTCCCGCTGGCTCGCGAAAGCTACGCTATAAGCCCAACCCGGAGGAGAGAACGTTGCAACCGTCCGACGCGGCACCCGGCGAGACCCCGAAGCGAGCCGAACACGGCGACGACCGTCGGCTCAAGCAAACGCTCGTGTGGATCGGAGTCGGCGTCAGCGTGGCCGGGCTGGGCGCGGCGGTCGCTTTCTCGGTCGTGCGCGCGATGCTCGGCGCGCGGCGCCTTCCGGGCGATCCGACGAGTCAGCGCATCCAGCAACTGATCGACGAGGCAAACTCGCTGCTCAAAACGCTTGACGATCAAAGAAACAGCGCCTAGCATCCCACCGGCTTCGAGAATCGTCCCGCGCGCCGGGGTCGAGCTCGATCTCGCCTTTACCGATCTATTGGCCAACGGTCAGGCGGTGGGACGCAGTGACGGCGTCGTCGTGTTCTGCTTCGGTCCGCTGCCGGGCGAGCGCGCGCGCGTCGTCGTGACCGCCGTGAAGCCGAAGTACGTCGTCGCGAAGCTGTTGCGTCTGATCGACTCGTCGCCTCAGCGGGTCGAACCCTTTTGCCGCGTCTTCGGAACGTGCGGCGGCTGTCAGATTCAACACCTGAGCTACCCGGCACAGCTCGCCTGGAAGAAAGGCGTGCTGCGCGAAGCGCTGCAGCGAATCGGCGGATTCGATGCGATCGAGCCGGCCGATCCGGTGGGAATGGAACGGCCGCGTGCCTATCGCAACAAGATGTCGCTGGTCGTCGCGCAGGGTAGCGGTAGTCCCGCGATTGGGTTTTACCGGCAACGGTCGCACGACGTGGTGCCGATCGACGAATGTCCCGTCGTGACCGAGCAGCTCGACGGTTACATTGCGCGCTTCAAAACCGCTGCCTCGAACGCTGCCGTTGCGGACGCCTTGCGGCAGACGCGCCATCTGGTGGCGCGCAATGCGCGCGCGACGCGGCAGGCCGTGTTGGCAATGACGACGGCGCGCGAATCGGCGGCGGTCGCGCAAGCCGCATCGGAGCTGCTGGAGGATCTACCCGGAGCCGTCGGCATCGTCAACTCCTTCGAACCTAGCGGAGAGAACGCTATCCTGGGCCGCCGTCAGCGTTTGGTTGCCGGCGCGGCGGAGATCGAGGAAACGCTGGGCGGCGTCCGCTACCGCGTTTCGGCGGGGTCCTTTTTTCAAGTCAACGTCGAGATCGTCGAGCGCATTTTCGAGACTCTGCAGCCGCATCTCGCGCGTGGCCGCCGGATCGTCGACCTCTACTGTGGGGCCGGAACCTTCGCGCTCTACTTCGCCGCTCACGGTTGCGACGTCGTGGGCATCGAGGAAAATGCGGGGGCGGTTGCGGAGGCGCGCGCGAACGCCGTCCTCAACCGCCTGCAGGCGCGCGTGCGTTTCTTCGCGGAACGCGTCGAGCGGGCCGTTGCGGACGGCGAAGGCCGTGCGGCGGTGGCGCGAGCCGACGTAGCGTTTCTGGATCCGCCGCGCAAGGGTTCCGGCGAGGCAACCCTGGCGGCGTTAGCTTCGGCCGGCGTGCCGGAAGTTTGGTATCTGTCGTGCGATCCGGCAACCCTGGCCCGGGATTTGAAGTTCCTCGCATCCAAAGGGTATCGCCTCGACGCCGTGCGGCCGTTCGACATGTTCCCGCAAACGGGCCACGTCGAAGCGCTAGCCATCCTGCGCCGGAGCGCCCTCGATCGGAGTAGTCCTTAATCGTGTCCGACACCATCGATATTCGCTACGTTGCCAAGCTCGCGCGCATCGCTTTAACCGACGACGAAGTCGAGCGCTTCGGCGCGCAGCTCGGCGATCTGTTGGCGCACGTCAACGCCTTGGCCGCCCTCGACACCAACGCCGTTCCCGCCACGGCCCAAGTCGTCGAGTCGCGCAACGTCGAGCGCTCCGACGAGGTTCGCCCGGGCCTCGATCGTGAAGTCGTCTTGTCGCAGGCTCCCCAGCGCCAAGGCGGATTCTTTCGCGTTCCGCGGATTATCGCGGAGTAGCGGCGATGGGCGATCTTCTCGAGCGCAGCGCGGCCGAGATCGCGCGCGCCGTAAACGCGGGCACCGTGGCAGCGGCTGAAATCGTGGAAGCCGCGCTCGCGCGCGTCGACGCGGTCGACGGGCGCGTCGGCGCGTACCTCACGGTGCTTCACGACGGCGCGCGCGAGCGCGCGGCCGCAGTCGACGCTCGAATCCGCGCGGGCGCGCGCTTGCCGTTGGCCGGCGTACCCCTTGCCGTCAAGGACAACATGTGCGTGACGGGGACGCGAACGACGTGCGGCAGTAAAATTCTCGAAGACTGGATCGCGCCGTATACGGCGACCGCAGTGGCGCGATTGCTCGACGCCGGCTGCGTCGCGATCGGGAAAGCCAATCTCGACGAGTTCGCTATGGGAAGTTCCTGCGAAAATTCGGCGCTCGGCGTTACTCGCAATCCTTACGACCTCTCGCGCGTTCCGGGCGGCTCGAGCGGCGGATCGGCGGCCGCGGTCGCCGCCCGCGAGGCCGCCCTCGGTTTGGGCAGCGACACTGGAGGCTCGATTCGCGAGCCGGGCGCGTTCTGTAACCTGATCGGCTTCAAGCCGACGTACGGACGCGTTTCGCGATACGGTTTGATCGCGTTTGCCTCGAGCTTGGATCAAATCGGGCCGCTCGCACGAACGGTCGAAGATGCGGCGATCGCGTTCGATGCGATGGCCGGCTACGATCCCATGGACGCGACGTCGATTGATCGCCCGGTGGAACCCGCCGTGCCCGCACTGCGCACCGATTTGAAGGGCCTGCGGATCGGCCTCGTGCGGGAGTTTGACACGGCCGAGCTGGGGAACGAGCTGGACGCCATCTATCGGCGCGCGTACGACGAACTCGCCGGCCTGGGTGCCGAGGTCGTCGAAGTGTCGCTGCCGACCGCAGATTACGGCTTGGCGACCTACTATCTCATCGCCCCGGCCGAGTGTTCGTCCAATCTCTCGCGATTCGACGGCGTGCGCTATGGGTTGCGGGTCGAGGCCGCCGACGTCCAAGCGATGTACGAAAAGACGCGCGCCGCCGGATTTGGGCCCGAAGTCAAGCGCCGCATTCTGATCGGGACGCACGCGCTTTCGAGCGGCTACTACGATGCCTACTACGTCCGCGCGCAGAAAGCGCGCACGCTGATTGCCCGCGACTTCGAGGCGGCGTTCGCGGGCTGCGACCTGATCGCGTGCCCGGCGGCCAGCACGCCGGCCTTTCAGTTTAACGCCAAGAGCGATCCGTACAGCATGTATATGATGGATTACTACACGATTCCGATGTCGCTGGCGGGATTGCCGGCACTGTCGGTGCCGTGCGGCTGGGTCGTGCCGGCCGGCGGCACCGAGCCGATGCCGCTGGGCCTACAGTTGAGCGCGCCGCAGTTCGCCGAGCCGTTACTGCTGGGGGCAGCCCACGCCTACGAGCGCGCGACGCTGTACGCCGGCCGACACGCGCCGTTGACCGGTTTGGTGAAGACGTGAGCGAATACGAAGCCGTAATCGGCATCGAGTGTCACGTCGAACTGAAGACGGCGACGAAGATGTTCTGCGGTTGTCCCAACGAGTTCGGCGGCGAACCCAACACGAAGGTCTGTCCGGTTTGTTTGGGGATGCCGGGTTCGCTGCCCGTCCCCAACGCCCGCGCGATCGAGCACATGCTGCGGGCGGGACTCGCATTCGGCGCGCAGATTCCAAAATTTTCGAAATTCGATCGGAAAAATTACTTCTATCCCGATATGCCCAAAGATTATCAGATCTCGCAGTACGATATGCCGCTCACGCTGGGCGGCGAAGTTCGCTATTGGCGCGAAGACGGAACGATCGGCACGTGCCGGCTTACCCGCATCCACTTAGAAGAAGACACGGGAAAATCCACGCACGCGGGATCGGGCGACGGGCGGATCGCCGGCAGCGCCTACTCGCTGGTCGACTTCAACCGCGCCGGCGTGCCCCTGATGGAGTGCGTGTCCGAACCGGAAATTCGCAGCGCCCGCGACGCCGTCGCCTACCTGGAGGCGCTGCGTAGCACGCTGCTCCAACTCGGCGTCAGCGACGTGAAGATGGAGGAAGGCTCGCTGCGCTGCGATGCCAACGTGTCGATTCGGCCGGTCGGAAGCCTGGAACTCGGCACGAAGACCGAGATCAAAAACATGAATTCGTTTCGCTCCGTGCAGCGGGCGATCGACAGCGAGATCGACCGCCAGATTCAAACCCTCGAAAGCGGCGGCCGAATCGTCCAGGAGACGCGCGGCTGGGACGAAGCCAACGGCGTGACTCATTCGATGCGCAGCAAAGAGCAGGCGCATGACTATCGCTACTTTCCCGATCCGGATCTGGTTCCGATGGAGCCGGACGGCCGCGACGTCGAACGTTTGCGCGGCGCGCTTCCGGAGCTGCCGTGGCGGCGCTTCGAGCGCTTCACCGGAGCGTACGGGCTGAATTCGAAGCAGGCCGCGCAACTCGTCCAGAACGCCCCGCTGGCGGAGTTTTTCGAGCGCGTCGTGGCGGCGAGCGGTAATCCGCAACAGGCGACCAACTTCGTTCTCGGCGAGTTGTCGCGCTTGGCCAACGAGTCGGGCGTGCCGGCCGCCAGTTCGCCCGTAACGCCCGAACATCTCGCCGAGCTGATCGCGCTGGTCGAGGCTAAGAAGATCAACTCGAAGATTGCAAAGGATTTGCTGGCGCGGATGTGGGCCGGCGACGGCTCGCCCGCGGCGATCGTCGAAACCGAAGGGCTCGCCCAGACGAGCGATCCCGGCGCGATCGCCAAACTCGTCGACGAGGTCTTGGCCGCGCATCCGGCGATCCTCGCCGACTATCGGGCCGGCAAGCCCAACGTGGCTGGGTTCCTGGTCGGACAAGTCATGAAGGCGTCCGGCGGTAAGGCCGACCCCGCGCTCGCGCGCGAGTTGCTGCAGCGTAAGCTGGAGTAGGCGCGGCGCGGATGCTCGCCGACCAGAGAACCCTCGACGCCCTCGACTTTGCCGGCGTACGCGATCGCGTCGTCGGTGCGACCCATACGCAGCGCGGCCGGAGTCTCGCTGCGGAATTGTCGCCCGCCGCCGAGTTCGACGGCGTCGTCCTCGGGCAGCAGCGCACGAGCGCGGCGCGCGATCTCGTCGCCAGCGCCGATCTTCACGTCGCTTCGGCGATCGATACCGGCGCCCTAACGCAGGCGGCGGCGCTCGGACGTACGCTTGGGGCGGGCGATCTGCGTGCCGTCGGCGATGCGCTGTCGGCCGCAGCCGCGGCCTACAACGCCGTCCGCGAGGACGCCGTACTGGCCAGGGTTGCAGACGGCTACGCATCCCTGCGCGAGCTGCAGCGCGCCATTTCCGATGGGATCGACGAGCGCGGCACGGTCCTAGATCGCGCGTCGCCCGGGCTTGGGCGGATCCGGCGCAGTCTCTCGCAGGCTCAGGCCGATGCGCGCGATCGGGTGGGCGCCGTGTTGCGTTCGGCCCGCTTTGCGAAAGCGATTCAAGACCACGTCGTGACGATTCGCGAGGGACGGTTCGTCGTGCCGGTCAAGGCCGAGTTTTCCGGCGAGTTTCCGGGAATCGTGCACGATACCAGTGCGAGCGGGCAGACGCTCTTCGTCGAGCCGCTCGGCGCGCTCGATGCCAACAATCGGGTTCGGACGCTGCGGATCGAAGAAGAGCGCGAAGTCACGCGGATCCTCGAGGAATTTTCGCGTCGAGTCGGCGAGCAAGCCGCCGCCGTCGAGCGCAACGTCGACGTCTTGGCGGCGATCGACGTTTTGGTCGCCAAAGCCGAGATCGCCCGCGCGATGGACGCGTTAGCGCCCGAAGTCGTCGAGGAACCGGTCGTCGTCGTGCACGACGGGCGCCATCCGCTGCTCGGCGAACGGGCCGTCCCGCAATCGCTCGAAGTCGGCGAAACGACTCGCCTGCTGGTCATCAGCGGGCCCAACATGGGCGGCAAGACGGTCGCGTTGAAAATGGTCGGGTTGTTCGTCGCGATGACCTACTGCGGCATGCAGCTGCCGGCGCGAGGGGCCATCATCGGCCGGTTCGACCGTCTGGTGGCCGACATCGGAGACGATCAATCGATCGTCGCCAACGCTTCGACCTTCTCCGCACACCTGCAACGAATGCGTGAAATGCTTGCCGGCGCCGATGGCCGGACGCTCGTAATCGTCGATGAGATCGGCGGCGGTACCGAACCCAGCGCCGGGTCGGTTTTGGCAATTGCGATGCTGGAGCGACTGCTTGCGTGCGGCGTGCGCGGCGTGGTCACAACGCATGCCACCGAGCTTAAGCTCTTCGCCCACGCGGCGGCCGGCGTTGCCAACGCGAGCGTGCGGTTCGATCCCCGGACGTTTCGGCCCACCTTTCACCTCGACGTCGGCGCTCCCGGCCAGTCGCTTGCGTTTCCGCTCGCGCGCACCATCGGCATCGACGAGGCCATCGTCGAGCGCGCGCAGCGTCTGCTCGATAGCCGCGAGCGGGACTACGAATCGGCGTTGGCGGAACTATCGCTGCGGACTGCCGAGTTGCAGGCCGAACGCGAAGCGTTGTCTTCGGAGCGCGGAGAGGCCCGTCAGGAAGGCGACGCCTTGCGGCGCGAGCGTTCGGCCCTGGAGGCGCAGCGCGCGTCGTTCGGAGCCAAAGCGCAAGACCGGATGCAGCAAGCGCTACGGGATTTCGCGCACGAGCTGCAGCGGCGCGCCGATGCGGCGGCCCCGGCGCGAGCGAAGGTCACGCCATCCCAGGTCGCGTTACTCGCACAGACCATCGATGCGATGCATCGCGATCTCGGGATTCGCTCGGAGCCGGCGGAATCGAGCGACGATGCAGCCTTCGCGCCGAACGATCGGGTCGAAGTGATTTCGTTGCGACAGAACGGCGAGGTGGTCGAAGACTACGGCGACGCGCTGTTGATCTCGATCGGTCCGATGAAGACGGTCGTGAAGAAGGGCGACGTTCGCCGGACCGCCGCTGCGCCGCGCCCGCGGTTCGACGAGCGCTCGACGCGCGGCGAGGCGCGGATCGAGAGCGTCGCGCGCAGCGCCGCCCAACTCGACGTCCGCGGTAAGCGCTATGCCGAAGCCGAGCCGCTGGTGGAGCGTTGGATCGACGACGCCTTGCTTGCGGGCAGTTCCTCGCTGCGCCTGGTTCATGGGAAAGGCACCGGCATGCTCGGGCGCGGGCTGCAGGAATACCTGCGCGCACACCCGGCGGTAACCGGCGTGCGCTATGGGAATGAAGAAGAGGGTTCGGCCGGAGTCACGATCGTCGCGCTGCGCGAATGAATCTGCGAGGGACTTGTGGAGCTGCATAAAGTGTGTTTGGCCGAGAAGTTCGGTCTTTTCCAGGACGAGTGGGCGCCGAAAATCGTGGGTGAACTCAACGATTATCACGTGAAGGTGGTAAGGCTGGGGGGCGAGTTCGTTTGGCACCGCCACGACAGCGAGGACGAACTATTTTTGGTCGTCGAAGGAGAAGTTGCGATGCATTACCGCGACGGCGATCGCGACCGCATCGAACGCTTTGGACCGGGCGAGTTCCTGATCGTCCCGCATGGCGTCGATCACAAGCCGGTCGCGCTGCCCGGCACCAAACTCGTGCTGGTCGAACCCAAAACGACGAAGAACACCGGAACTGCCGGCGGCGACCGGACGGCCGCAGCCGCGTGGATTTAGGCTTCCGGGCAGGGAGGCTTCGTCGATGACCGCAAAGAGTCGCGCGACTTGAACGCCAACGCCCGCTTCGCCGACGTCGACTATCTGCTCGACGGATTCGACCACGTCGAGACGCGCGACGACCTGCGTGCGCGCCTTGCTTTAGGACGTCCTTTGAACGTGAAGCTGGGGATCGATCCAACCAGCCCCGACTTGCACCTGGGATTCATGGTCGTTTTGGAAAAGCTGCAGCGCTTCGCCGGAGCCGGACACCAGGTGACCTGGATCATCGGCGACTACACGGCGCGGATCGGAGACCCCAGCGGCAAAAACGTCACGCGTCCCCAGCTTTCGCGTGAAGAGATCGAAGCGAACATGCAGACCTATCGCCGCCAAGCGGCCAAGGTGCTCGATCTCGAGCGGATTACGGTGCGCTACAATTCGGAATGGCTTGCCGAGCTCGATTTCGCCGACCTCGTACAGCTGCTCGGAAAAACCACGGTCGCGCAAATGCTCGAACGCAACGACTTCCAGAATCGCTACACGTCCGGAACGCCGATCTCGCTTCACGAGTTCCTGTATCCCGTCGCGCAAGCGTACGACTCGATTGCCGTCGAGGCGGACGTCGAGCTCGGCGGCAGCGACCAGCTCTTCAATCTGCTTCTCGGGCGGCACTACCAGCGCGAGTACGGACAGCCCCCGCAAATTTGCGCGACGGTTCCATTGCTGGTGGGCCTGGACGGCCAGAAGAAGATGAGCAAGTCGCTGGGCAATTACGTGGGCGTCGACGAGGCGCCCAGCGAGCAGTTCGGTAAGCTGATGAAGATCGACGACGCCCTGATCGCCGTGTATGCGCGGCTGGCGGCGTTCCGCTCGCAGGCGGACTCGGATCGCCTAGCGGCCGACCTCGCCGCCGCTCGGGCCAATCCGATGGAAGAGAAGAAACGGCTCGCCGAGGAGATCGTCGCGCGGTATCACGGCACGGCTGCGGCCCGCGGCGCCCGCGAGCACTTCGAACGGACGGTTCAGCGCAAGGAAATGCCGGCCGGAGATCTGCCGGAAATCGACGCTTCCGGCTGCACCCGCGTCGCGGAGGTGCTCGTGAAGGCGGGTTTCGCCGAAGGCCGGCGCGCCGCGGAGCGACTTATCTCGGGGATGGGCGTTCGCGTCGACGGTATAGTGGTGGACGACCCGCGCGCGCTGTGGACTGCAGCCGCCCCCGCCGTGCTCGCAGTAGGTTCCCGGAAGTTCGTTCGAGTACTCACCGCAGAGAAGAGACCATGACCGCCACCACGTATACGGCCGACGCGCCGATTGAAGGTAAGAAGTTCGTTTGCAAGCGCTGCAAGCGCGTGTATGCGTATCCGCACCCCGGCGACCGGCCGATCCGGTGCGAGTGCGGTTGGTGGTATCTCAACGAAGGTGGCCGGATTCGCGAAGTCTACAACCAGCGGATCGAATCGTACCGCACGCCCCGCGATCTGCATCGGCTCTTCGCGCGCTCGTAAACCCCTAACGCTTTTCGAGGCGCTCGATCAGGTCCGCAATCTCGGGCCCGGAAAAGTTGTAGACTCGCCGGCAAAACTCGCACGTTGCGGCCGTTTCCTCACGCTCGGTGCGCATCCGTTCGAGGCCGTCGCGCCCAAATCCGACCAGTGCCGCCTCGACTTTGGCGCGCGTACAGCGGCACGCGAAGCGAACGTCGAGCGAACGCCGCGCCCGGAGGTCCACGTCGCCGGCGAGTTCGCGCAACAGTCCGTCAGCATCGGCTCCGCCGGCGATTTGGGCCGTTACGGGCGGCATCGTCAGCGCGCGCTCCTCGAGCTGCAGAATGGCCGATTCTTCCGTACCGGGAAGCACCTGCGCGATCGCTCCGCCGGCTGCGGAAACGCCCGCCGGATTGGCCAGCACGCCCAGTGCGACGACGCTGGGGATCTGTTCGGACCGCGCGAGATACGCCGCCAAATCCTCCGCGATTTCTCCCGAGCGCAACGGCACGACGCCGGCGTACGGCTGGCCGATCTCGTAGGATTTGGTAATTTGTAACATCCCGGCACCGAGGACGCCGGCGACGTCGAACTTGCCGCGCGTGTTGAGCGGCATTTCGGCATGGGGATTACGCGCGTAGCCGCGCGCTCCGATGGTCCCGTCTTCGAGAAGCCACGCTTCGGCGCTGATTGCCCCAATTGGGCCGTCGCCCGATATCTGCAGCGAGATCCGTTCGGCTCCTTTGAGGTTGGCTCCGAGCAGCACCGCGCCGGTGACGAGGCGTCCCACGGCCGCCGTCGCGGTTGGGGAAAGGTCGTGACGCTGCTGAATCTCGGCAACCAGGCCGGTCGAAACCGCGGCATAGAGGGCAACGCCGGTGCGCGCCATCGTCGCGCTGATCAATCGATCGGGCATCCCGGCCTCTCTCTCGGGAAGCCGCGCCATTTCCTCTGGAGGTTTCGGGCGGCCGAGTCGCTGAAAGCGGCGGGAATGCGCGTGTTGGTTTTGCACGGTCCGAATCTGAATTTACTCGGCAATCGCGAACCCGACGTCTACGGGACGCTCACGCTCCAGGACGTCAACGACCTGATCGTTGCCGCCTCCGACGACGTTGGCGTCGAGGTACGATGCGAGCAGCATAACGGCGAGGGCGAAATCATCGACGTACTTCACGCCGCCCGCACGCAGTACGATGCGGTTGCCATCAACCCCGGAGCCTACGCGCACTACTCCCATGCGATCGCCGACGCGATCGCGGCCATCGGCATTCCCGTGGTGGAAGTTCATTTGTCGAACGTCGCCGCCCGCGAAGAGTTTCGGCGTGCGAGCGTAACCGCGCGGGCTTGTCGGGGCACGATCGGAGGATTCGGGGCCCACGGATACGTGCTCGCGCTCATGGCCTTGAAGGAACTACTGGAAAAGTAGATATAACCTTCCGGAGCGGGCGGCTGGCTGGGTGGCCCTTGGTCCGCCCCGGGAGATGGCAGTTGACGAAAGCCGATTTGATCGATGTCGTGGCCGATCGGGCGGAGTTAACCAAACGCCAAGCGAGTCAGATCGTCGAGCGGATCCTCGACGAAATTGAAGCGGCGCTTAAGAAGGGCGACCGCGTTGCTTTGACGCCGTTCGGGAGCTTCGTCGTGCGCTCGCGTAAGGCGCGCGAGGGCCGCAATCCAAAAACCGGCGAGAAAATCAAGATTCCCGCGCGCAAGGTTCCGGCGTTTGTTGCCGGCCGCGCGCTAAAGGACTCGATCAGCGGAGTCCGCTCGTCCAAAAAGGGCCGCTCCCGCTAGAATCGAATCGTCCCGGTTCTTCGGGCTGTGGCGCAGTTTGGTTAGCGCGCTTGACTGGGGGTCAAGAGGTCGCAGGTTCGAATCCTGTCAGCCCGACCATGTAAAGGCTTTCGTAGCTTAGGATTGTTTATAGTGGGGTCAGCTTGGACCGCCTTTCCTGGCTAGTGCCCCATTTGGACCGGGCGATTGTCAAGCATTTCCGCACGTTTACGCCCCTCTGTTTTGCCCGAGCCTTGCATAGACTGCAAGGGCAAAAACCGCGCTGCTGCAGCCATGCGCGCCCGTGCGAACTTGATCGACCGTTACTCTGCGACGAGCAACGAGTTAGCCGAGTGACGGCTCGCATTGTACAACGTAATGCGGCTCCAACTTCGCAGCGGCGAGTAACGGTTTCTAAGTTCGCTTGGCAAAGCTGGATTCTCGCCCTGTCTCTTTCGGTGTTCACAGTCGTTCTTTGGAGTCGTTCTGGTCCTTGAAGCGCGGCCCGGTAGCGGTTTCTGGACTCGGTGTGCCTATGGCCGATTAGATTTGAAGTCAACTTCTACTATTATATGGAATGAGATTCTGCCCACTTGCGAAGCTTCTCCCTCTAGTCGCCAGCGTCAAGAAATGTAACCTAAATCATAAATGTCGGAATATACCTTGAGCGGCCAAGGAGTCGAACTGGCTACCGAGTCCTTCCGGACCGTTGTTCCTGGTTTTGCGCTGCTACTTCCGAAGGAGCCCGTTCTCGATGGCTCGTGGAAACAGCCGCCAGTCATGGCGTCCGATAGTTAGGAACTGCCCGCGAGCCGTGGGCGAGGAGCCGAAGCTAACCAGTTATGCGAAATCCAGGTACGGGTCCCGGCGCGATCACCGAGGACGGCTGCTCGGTCGACATTTATCGACGACTATCTGCAAATGGCGAGCCTGAGCTCATCCACCATTCGATTCCGCCTGGCTCTACGATCCTCGAGCTTGGAGCTGGCGCGGGCCGGATCACTCATCCGCTCCTGCGGCTCGGACATCGAGTCACGGCCGTTGATTCCTCCGCTGAAATGCTCGCCGAGATTTCAGGGGCCGAGAAAGTCCTCGCGAATGTTGAAGATTTAGACCTGGCTCGCACCTTCGATGCGGTCGTCCTTGGAAGTTGCCTTATAAATGCGCCGGACGGCAACGAGCGTGCCGCCCTCCTTGCGACGTGCCGACGTCACGTTCGCGAGAGCGGGGTAGTACTCATAGAACGGCACGTTCCGCGTAATCTCAGGAACGCCAAAGACGGGCTTCTCACGGACTGTAACGGCATTCGCTGCTCGTTAAAAAATTGTAACGCTTTCCGGAGACCGCTTTTCAGCGACGCTCGTTTATGAGACGAAAGAAGGAACTTGGACTCAATCATTCTCGGCCGCGATTCTAACGCAAGATGTGCTCGCGGATGAACTTTCGCGATCGGCACTTGGATTTTCTCGCTGGCTGGACGAACGTCAGAGCTGGTTGGGCGCGGTTGCCATCGCTTAGGAGCCGCGCTCGGCTTCTTTGAGTAGTTTGTCGCGATCGAGCTTCGCGATGTGGCCGCCGTCGCGCAGCAATGCACCCGCGATCTCGAGCTCGGCGACGGCTCGACTGACGACCTCCTTTACCGTGCCGGCGCAGGTCGCTAGTTCTACCTGCGTCATCGCGGGGAGGGGATCGAGCGCGTCGGCGAGTCCCGGCTCGGGTGAAGCGTATGGAAGTAAGACCGTTGCCACGCGGGCCGTCGCCGAGAGCGACACCTGCGCCGAGAATCGTTTGAGAATCGCTCGGGTGTGCTGCGCCGCTGCCTCTTGAAGCCGCCGTCGTACCGAGCGATCGCCGTCGGCGAGCGCGCGTACCCGCTCGATGGGTAAAAGAAGCACGACGGTGTCGGCGGTGAGCGCGATGTAGCGCAGAGCCATGTGACCGCGGTCGAAGAGCGCCGTCTCGCCGAAGATTTCTCCCGGCAGCACGTCGTAGATTGCTTGCTCGCGTCCGCCCGCCGTGATCAACTGTGTCTGAACGATGCCGCTCTCGACGACGCCGACGTACGGCCAAAGGACGCCCTGCTCGGCAACGCAATGATGGCGTTTGATCGCGGCGCGCCGCACGTAATGGGAGAGATCCAGTACGCCGGCTCTCGGAATGTCGGCAAAGACCGAGCTGCGGATCAGGGTCGATTCGATCGGAGAGTCCGGCGCTAGCTCGTGCGAACGAACGATCCGCACCTCCCAGCGCCCATCGCCGAGTTGACGCTGCGCCCACCCAAATCCAATGCCATGCAAGCGATCGAACTCGGCTCGCAGAGGCCGGGGTTCGTGATCGGACGTTATTAGCAGCGCTTGACCGTCGCGCAGGGACGCAAACAGCGCAAAAATCTGGCGATGGCGCTGCGGCGGAGGGATCGAGCGCACGTCGAGGTGCACGTCGTGAGGTTGCATCGAATCCGTCTTTTGTCGGAGGAAGGCGTTGGCGCGGGTCGCTGCAGTTATCGCCCAGCCGCCGTACCGTTGAACTATGGCATACGTTATCACGGAACCTTGCATCGGGACTAAGGATCGCGGATGCGTCGACGTTTGCCCGGTAGACTGCATTCACGGCTCGCATGACGATCCGATGCTGTACATCGATCCCGAGGTCTGCATCGACTGCGGCGCGTGCGTCTCGGCTTGCCCGGTCGAAGCGATCTTCGCCGAGAGCGACGTCCCGGAGCAGTGGACGTCGTTCGTTGCCGTCAACGCCGCTTACTACGAAAAGAAGGCCGAAAGATTGTAATGCCGGTTACGCCGGGTCGTCTTTTGTCGCAGTTCGGCGTAATCGCGGGTCAATGCGGTCGCGGGGCCCTCGCGAGTATCGTGGAGTTGTGCCGCCCGTAACGATCGGATCCGCTGAAACGACCCACCGCGGCGGAATCGCCGGTCATATCCATCCCGAACCGCAAGGGTTCATTCGCCGGTACGTATTTTCGATCGATCATAAGATCATTGGAATTCAATACATCATCACGGCGTTCGTGTTTTTTATGCTCTCGGGACTGCTGGCCGAGACGATTCGCACGCAGCTGCTTAATGCCAACGGCGGTTTCGTTTCGCCCGCGACGTACAACGAAGTCTATAGCGTGCACGGCAGCGCGATGATCTGGCTCTTCATTATCCCGATCCTGACCGGCGGCTTCGGTAATCTGATCCTCCCGTTGCAGATAGGCTCGCGCGACGTCGCGTTTCCTTGGCTGAACATGCTGAGTTTTTGGATCTTCCCGGTGGCCGGATTGATGCTGTTCTCATCGTTTTTAATGGGCGCGCCGTCCGCTGGCTGGACGGAGTACCCGCCGGTCTCGCTGCAAGGTGCCGCCGGAACCTCGATGTGGGCCGCCGCGATCTTTTTGGTCGGCGTCAGTTCGACCATCGCCGGCCTCAATTTCATCGTCACGATCCTCAAGATGCGCGCGCCCGGCATGACGTTCACCCGCATGCCGCTGTTCTGCTGGAGCCAGTTCGCCACGGCCCCTCTCCTCATGATCGCGACGACCACGTTGGCCGCCGCTTTGGCCGCACTGTTCGTGGAACGCCAGTTCGGCGTGCCGTTCTTCGATCCAACGAAGGGCGGTAGTCCCGTGCTCTGGCAGCACATGTTCTGGTTCTACTCGCACCCGGCCGTCTACATCACGATTTTACCCGCCTTCGGGATCGTTTCCGAAGTGCTGCCGACGTTCGCCCGCAAGCCGATCTTCGGCTATAAGCTCATCGCGTTTTCGTCGATGGCCATCGCGCTGGCGGGCTTCATGGTTTGGGCCCACCATATGTTCACGTCGGGTCTTGCGCCATATCTGCAGCTGCCCTTCATGATCCTTACCTTTGTGATCGGCATTCCGACGGGCATCAAGATTTTTTCCTGGACGGCGACGTTATGGGGCGGCAAACTGCACCTGACGACGGCCATGCTGTTCGCCATTGGATTTATCGCTCTATTTACTTGTGGCGGCATCACGGGTATCTTCCTGGCAGCGGTGCCCTACGATATGGACGTCCACGGCACGTATTTCGTGGTCGCGCACTTCCATTACGTGCTCGTCGGCGGCAGCCTGATGGGCGTCTTTGCCGGCATCTACTACTGGTTCCCGAAGATGTCGGGACGTCTGCTCAACGAGACCCTCGGCAAGGTGCACTTCTGGCTGTTCGTCGTGGGCTTCAATGGCACGTTCTTGCCGATGCACTGGCTGGGCGTCGAGGGGATGCCCCGCTGGGTCGCGACCTACGATCCGCAGTTCGAGTTTTGGAACCGATTCGCGTCCGTGTCGTCGTACGTGATGGGCATCGCCATCCTCACCTTCTTTTTCAACGTGATTTGGAGCGCGCGCGCAGGGAAAAAGTCCGGCCCCAACCCGTGGGGCGGACGGACGCTCGAGTGGATGATTCCGTCCCCGCCGAACTACTACAACTTCAAAACGATTCCGACGGTCTACGGCCTTCCGTACGATTTCTCGCACCCGTTGCCGTATGGCGGCCTCGAGGACGAACTGACCGATACGCCGCCGGCGATCGCATCCAAAACGTACTGACCAAGCGGCGCCCCTTGGAGTAGGCGTCGCCGTCTCTCTCGAACCGACGTCTTTGCATGAACGCTGAAGTTGGAATTCTGCTCGTTACGGGCATTTTGACGCTGGCCGGAGGAATCGGCGCGCTCGCCCCGCGGCGGTCGGCAGCGTTGCTGTTCGGCATCGATGCGCCCGACGCGGCGACCACCCTCGTCGTTCGGCACTGGAGTCTGCTGATTGCCCTCGTCGGCGTGCTGCTGATCTGGGCGGCGTACGATCCGGCGATTCGCGTGCCGGTGATGGTCGTGGCTGCGATCGAGAAATTTGCGATCGCGGCGTTCGTCTTCCTAACGCCGCTGCGTCAACGCAAACAGACCGTCGCGGTGGTCGCCGCCGATACGGTCATGGCAATCATGTACGTTCTTTTGCTCGCTAGAGGCGCGACCTAAGCCTCCTTAGATGCTAGCGTGCCGTAACTGCTCGCTGGTATAGACGAAGGGAACGTTCGCCGGGGTCACGATTCGCGCGATATCGCGGAAGATGACGCTGGCTACGCCTTCGGGCGGCGCCGGCGCCTGATAGGTGATCCAGGCCACCACGGTCGTGTCGGTCGCGGGAAAGTAATAGTCCGCGGTGTTGTAGCCGGGAAGCGCACCGGTATAGCCATACCATCCTGCGCTGCAGTTTATGCCCAAGCCGAATTCGGCGTTTCCGAGGAACGGGATGCATTCGCTTTGCGGCCGGTAGGCCGCGGGGCCGCCGGTCTTTCCAAGCGCGTACAGCTTGATCCAGCGCTTAATGTCGGCCATGTCGGAGATCATCTCGCCCGCCGAGCCCATGAATGCCACGGGCACGGTGTTGCTGACGTCCTGCCAGTTGCGCTGTTTATCCAGTTCGTAACCGCGCGCCCAGGGATCCGGCATCGCTTCGGTTTGAGGATACGAGGTCTGCGTTAATCGCAGCGGCGTCAACAACCGCTTACGAATTTGGTCCCCGACGCTATCCTTAGTGATGCTTTCGATGATGAGGCCGAGGAGAAGATAGTTGGTGTTGCTGTAGTGATAGCCTTTGCCGGGTGGAAAGTAGAGTTTACGCCGCACCGCCCATGCGACCAGCGAGCGCGAATTGAAATGCTTGGGAACGGTCATGTTGAGCTGCTGGAACTGCGGCGTGTCGAACGCCTCGAACAGCCCGCTGCGCATATTGCAGAGTTCGCGAACCGTGATGTTGTCGCCGTTGGGGATCGCGACGCCGACTTTGAAGCGAGTGACGGGGTCGTCCAGACTCAGCTTGCGTTCCGACAGGAGCTGCAGGATCACGCTGACGACGAACGTTTTGGTGTTGCTGCCGATTCGAAAGTGATCGGCCGCCGTCAACGGACGTTTGCGGGCTAGATCGGCATATCCGAAGGCGCGAACGAAGCTGCCGCCGTGGCCGTCCCAAACGCCGATCAGCACCGCGGGAAGCGGTGTTCGGCCGCCGTACGTCCGGCGATCCCGTTCGACGGCAGCCACGATCGCCGATCGAACGGCGGGACTGGCTGCCGAGGGCGTCGCAGGGGCGGCGCGCACGGTCGAAGGCGCTAGAGCGCAACCGAGGACCAACGCAATGCAGAGTTTATAAATGTTTCGAGCCTCCGATGAGCACGCTAGGTCAAGACGGTCAACCCTCGTGATTTAACCGTGATTATCGACTTGCCTGCCGCGAAGTTCGTCTCGCCCTTTGGAGCTACGGCCGGATTGGATACTCGCCCTCGGAATCGTACTCGCCCTGAAGCACCGCCGATTGGAGATCGTAAGCGCCGTCCGAACCCTTGACGATTCGAATGGCCTCCTTCGGCACGATCGGGGCTTTCGCCACGTAGTCCTTGCGGACGATCAACACGACCGGATACGTCTTGGCCGGAAATGCGACCAGAACGTCCTGGTCGGCCGAGCTGTGCGGCGGCAGATAGAAGTCCGAAGTGCTGCCGCCGATTGCGCCTTCGCGCAACTTCGCCATGGAATACAGTAGCTTTACCGGTTTGCGCCGGAGATCGAACCTCACTTCAGAACGCGCCGGGCGTTCGGAACGGCTCGCAGCGGCCGAGGGCCGCACGATGCGTTCGCCATACACGCTGAGCGACTCGGCCGCCAAGTCGATGCCGACGTCGCCGGTGTTCTGCAGATGCCGGTGAATCGTGATAAAGGCAACGCCGTCGACCGTCGGGCTTTGATCCACGCTCGTCGGCACCGAAAACGACGCGGCTTCGCCCAGCGGTTTGATTTGCTGAACGTAGACGAAGGTGTAGAGCGCCCACGCGCCCGCCGCGAGTATGGCGGCGATCTCGACCGCCGTTCGAATCGTTTCGCCGCGTGTCGGGACCGAATGCACGCGAAACTCTCGGGGCACGGACGTATCGCTCCTTAATCGATTGCGACGCTGAGTGCGCGAATCATACGCCGACTAGCGTATCAAAGGCATTGGGGGATGGGCAAGCCGCGGGCGTTCGCCGCCCGAGAGGCCGCCGGGCCGAACAAACGAAAGCTCACGGGTACTACAGCGAAGGCACGGTATTATATGAAATTGTTTGTAATTTTGGCGTTGGTCGGGCTCGCCGGCCAGACTGCCACGCCCAATCCGGCGCGCGAGCTGACGTATCGGTTTGGTTACAACACGCGGGCCGCCGCTTCGGGGCCCGGGACCGGAACCACGACGATCGATATCGTCGGACCGGCCGCGGATGGCGGCGTGATGGTGAACGCAACGGATACCTGGTGGAACTCGGTACGGCCTCGCGCAACGAATACGTGCGAGGTGTATGCAAATGGCGGAGTTTCCTGCATGGACCGCCCGTACGCGATATCGCCGATCCAGTTGGCAATCTTTCCGCTCTTGGGCCGAAACTACTTTAGCGGACTGAACGCGGCCGGAACGTCCACGTGGACGTGCGCGTATCAGGTCAAACGCGGCGACTTGTATCAGTGGAATGCGACGTTCACCCTGACCAGCAAGGGTCCGGCCTCAAGCACCGGCTCGCTCATCCTGATTAATTCTCGCGGAACCATGGATCAGTTAGGCGGCCGCTATCGCCAAGGTACCGCCTCAGGGACGATCGTGTACGATGCTGCGGCGAGAGTTCCGGTCATCGTCAGCGACGTTCGCAGCCATTTGCCCCAGACGACCGTAAACAACCAAGATGGGGTCGACCTCCGGCTGACGCAGGATTCGCAGCCCCATTAATTATCGTCGGCGCCCGGCGTCACATCCATGGCGGCGGCGACGCAGGTGCTAATCTCTTGTAAGTCTACGACGTAGCTCGTCTTGCCGGTGGCCACGTCGTAAACCGCTCCCCGCCACGCGGAGCCGCTGGGCGCCGCGGCGCTCCAGATTCGAACCGTGAACACGCGCTCGGACGGCCGCTTCATTTCGGTTTTGATGGTATCGTCTTCGCGTGCCGCGGGCGTGCGGAACGTTTCGGCGCCATGGTCGAGGCGATGGCGGCGTTCGGGCGCGCGGCTAGAAAGGCGGCTCGTTTGACCGGATCGTGGATTGTCGCGGCGAACCGCGCGAGTTCGGTTCGGGCGCGCTCGTCGAAGGCGGCTGCCTTTGCCTCGTCGCCGCCCGCCCGAAAGCCCTGGGCGATGGCGAACAAGACGTAGTGCGGCCAGAACGCCCCGGACAGCGTTCCCTCGGCGAGCTCGGCGAGTTCGCGGGCACACGCTAAAGCATCGTCGCGGCGGCCCGCCTCGACGTAGGCGGCCGTCAGGTCGGCCAAATCGTCCGCATAGTCGTCGGGCGCCTGATGCGCGCGCCGGATGGAAAGCCCCGTCTCCATGTGCGCGATCGCGTCGACCAGCTTGCCCGCGGCCCGCTCGGCGTTCCCAAGGTTGGAAAGTGCCGCCGCTTCGAAAACGGGAAAAGCAATCGCTTGCGCGCCCTCGTACGCCTCGCGCGCCCAGCGGAGCGCCCCCTCCACGTCGCCGAGCTGCAGTTGAACGAAACTGAGGTTGCTGACGTTGGCTACGAATGTGCGCCGTTCGCGAACCACGTCGAAGAGCTGGTTGGAGCGATGGATGAGGTTCTGCGCTTCCTCGAACTGGCCAAGGCGCATCGCCATGAGCACGCGGTTGGTCAGCGTCGTCGCGAGGTTGCGTTTGTTGCCGGTGAGCTCCAGAATCTCGGCGGCGCGGTCGAACTCGATGGCCCCTTCGTCGAAATCCTCGAGCCAAACGCTTGTAACGGCCAGGCGTCCGTGCGCGAGCGCCTCGCCGTCCAGGTCGCCGAGCGTCTGGGTCAGCGGAAGAACCTCCCGGGTGAGGGTTCGGCACTCTTCGTAGCGCTGGTTGAGCAAGGCCGCCTGCGCGGCCACCCGCAGCGCTTGCGCGTGGATGGCTCGATCGGCGAGCGTCGAAACGCGCTCGCGAAGGCTCGCCAGATATTCACGGGTGGCCGCGTGATCGCCGACGTTCGCGGTGATATCCACCAATAAACTCAAGCAGGCCGCCTGTGCGGCCCGGTCGTCCAAATGCTCGAAGAACTGCAAGGCGGCCGTCGCCGACGCGCGCGCCTCCGTCTGCCGGCTGACCGAGACGGCATACGCCGCGCGGTGCAGTAGGGTTTCGGCGCGCAGCCGGGCGTCGCCGGCGCGTTGCGCCAGCGCCGACATGCGTTCGATCAGTGCTCCCTCGGTATCCGACTCGCCCAGACTGCGGGCCAGCAGCATGCGGCGGCGCAGCACGTCGTAGCTTGCGCGCTCGTCGCGTTCGTCGACCAGCTCGCCCAAAGCATCGAGGTCGCGCCGTTGCGCGTCGCGGTCGCCCCGCTGTCCGAGCCACGTCTCGCGCAGTTGCAGCAGCGCAACCCGGCGTTCCCGATTGGTCTCCAGTTCGAGCGCGCGCGATGCAAACGCAATTGCCTCGTCAAACGCGAACACCGCGGCCGACCCCAACGCGGCTTCCCGAGACCAGCACGCGGCTTGTTCGGGTAAGCCGGCGCTGTCGAAATGGCGCGCTAGATCGCTTGCGACGGATTCCGCCCGATCTCCGTAGGTTCGTTCGAGCAGATAGGCGATGCGCGCATGTCGCCGCTTCCGTGAGGCCTCGTCGATCGCCGCATATGCCGCGGTGGCGATCAAGTGATGGGTAAAGACGTAGTCGATTCCGCTGCGCGTGCCGGCCTCGCGCAAGATGCGACGGTCGAGCAGCTCGTTAAAGGCGGCCGACAACGGTCCGGGCGCGAGGCCGGTGACCTCGCGCACCAGCTCGGCGCTGCAGCCGTGTCCAGCGACGGCCGCGACTTCGACGACCGCGCGCGCGTCGGGACCGAGCCGTGCGGTGCGCGCTTCGATGATCCGCGCGATTCCCGCGTTTACTCCGGCCGCGCCCGCTTCTTCGACGAATCGCCGTTCCAAAACGTCGGCAATCGTCTCGCTCAAAAATAGCGGATTGCCTTCGGTGTGCCGGTACAACCGATCCGCGAGGGCCACGTCGCGGTCGGGCAATCCCTCTAAGCCGGCGACGATTTCCGCGACGTCCGCGCGCTCGAGTCGCGCCAGATCGACCGTGGTGAGATCGCCCTCAGCGCGTAACTCCCGAACGATCGTTCGCAGTCCGTGGGCGGGACCGGCCTCTTCGTCGCGACACGTCGCGAGCACCAACATCGAGGCGTTCGGCGCATGCCGCGTCAGGCGCGCAAAGGCCTCCAGCGTGGCGGCTCCGGCCCAGTGCAAATCCTCCAGGATCAAGAGCAAGGGACGCGGGCGCGCGAGGCTCGCAATGGTGTCGGCGAGCGCGTCGAGGAGACGCGCGGTTTCCCGCTCGGCCGAAAGCGGCGCGAGCTCCTCGGCAATGCCGGCGTCGCGCAGTTCGGGCAGCACGCGCGCGAGCACCGCGGCGCGGACGGGCGTAATGGCCTGTCCCGCCGTCGCGACCGGAAGCGCCGATCGAATCGCCTCGACCAAACACTGGTAGGGAATTGATTCGGTGGCCGACGTTCCGCCGGCAAAAACGCGTCCGCCTTCCGCTTCGACGCGCCGGGCGAGCTCCGCACACAAGCGCGTTTTGCCCACGCCGCCTTCCCCGACGATGAGGGCGGTCGAGCCGGTGCCGCGTGCGGCCCGCCGCCACAAAGCGTGCAGCCGTTCGATCTCGCGCTCGCGCCCCGCAAACTTCAGAAACGGACGTTCGCCTCCGCGCGGACCGCTGCCGGATTTCGGACGCTCGCCGATATCGCCGGGCAGCGGCGCATTTGCCAGGATCGCATCGCGAACCGCGACGGTCTCCGGCATCGGCGCAACGCCCATCTCTTCGTCGAGGCGTTTGACGAAGCGGGCGCATTCCGCTAACGCTCCGGCGGAGTCGCCGGCGGCGTAGCGCACGGCCATCACGATCCGCAGCACGTCCTCGCGCCAGGGATCCGCCGTGAGCAGCCGGGTCGCGTACACCAAGGCTTGCCCGTGATTGCGCGTACGCCGGCAGGCGACGATTAGCTGGCCGAGGAGGTCGAGGTAGCGTGCGCGCAGATGCTCGCGTTGGGCGATAACCCAGTCGTCGTAGGAGTCTTCCAGTAAGTCGCCTCCATAGCGTTCGACGGCTGCCGCAAACGTATCCGGGTCGTCCGCGAGCTTTAGAAAATCCACGACGTCGACGCTGCAGGCGGCGTCCGCTCCAGACCAACGCACGGTGTCGGCATCCGCGACGATCCAAGGCGTTTCGCGAGCGGGCAGTGCTTTGGCCGCCAAATAGAGATAGCGCCGAAGTTCCGCCAGCGCGTCGTCTTCGGAATCGTCGGGAAACAGCGTGAAGGCGAGCGTCGGGCGCGCGACGGGAGCTCCGCGCTTTAAAATTAGGTACGCGAGCAGCGAGAGCGTCGTCGCGCGCTTGGCAAACCGGATCGGCGCGCCGTCGACGCTGACGTTCGCGTTTCCGAACAGGCGAACTTCGAGAGTGCCCGGGGCTGTTTCCATTGCGTGCGAAGTTCCAACCCGCCACGCGCGGCACCCGTCGCGCGCACGCCCGCGGTACGCTTGCGCGCTACCGTCGGAGCATGCAAACCTCAGCATCGCCTCCTCCGCGCCGGCGGCGCCACGTCGGAACCTGGATCGTGGTCATTTTAGGACTGTTGGAAATTGCCGGGCTGGCCGGATTCATCGCGTTTCGGGATCGCGCTTGTCCGATTCTGACCGCCGGCCAATCGTCCGGCGGCGCTGCTCCCGGCGGGACCCTCGCGCTGCCCGCCGGCGCCGGTCTCGAAGGCGGATCCGGTGGTTCTACGCAGACGATCGCGCCGCAGACGCCTGCGCCGCAGGCGAGTGCGCCGGGCGCTTCGACCGCCGCCGCGGCGGGGGGTGACTCGACGACCACTACTGGAGACGTGCGAGTCCAAGGAGATGCCAATCAGGTCCCCGATCCCAACTGCGTCGCCAAGGCGACGGCGGGCCTGCTGAATTCGCAGGCCGCCCCGAGTTCGCCGCCGTCATGTGCGCCGATGAGCCCGCCGCCCGCCCTCAAGCAGGCGGAGCAGCAGGTTCAGGCGGGCGCCTCGCCCTGACTACCGGATGATCACGCGGCCGACGACGAACGTTCCGTCGCTATAGTGGCCGACCAGCGCCACGCGCTCGCCCGCCGTCGGGGTCGCCCCGGTGGGATAGATGACCGTGCCGTTCTTGAGATCGACCGTTTGAACCGTACCGTTGTACCGCTGCACCGTTAGGCGGTACGGGGCGAACCCGGTCACGATGCCGAGCATCACATGCTGCTTGTCGTGTTTGTACGTGTCCCACCCGGGTTGCCACGTCGTGTAGTTGGGATAGAGCGGGGTTTGGGAAGAGGCCGGTAGCGCGATCGCCGACGCGCCGAGCAGTGAAGCGAATGCCAGCGATGCGACCGTGAAGCGAAGAAGTGGAAGTTTCATGTTCGTGCAGTACCCAAACGCGTGCGGGCGCGAAACGCTCGAATCGTTCGAGCGCCCGCACCCTCACGAAATCCTCATTTCATTCGAGGAAAACTCTACTGGGTACCGATCCGTTGGTTGGCGTTGTTGAGCAAATAGATTTTGTCGGCGTGGCGAATGCCGAGCGCTTTTTGATCGTAAATGACGCCCACGTACTGCCCCGCCTTGATCGCGCTCATTTGATACGTCGTCTTGCCGTTGGCAGAGAAGACCTCGTTGAATTTCGGCACGATCGTGAAGCTTAAAGTCTGCTTCGTTCGCGAATCCTGCACCTTGATGTTGTTGGTCGACACGTGCACCACGATGCCGTAGAAGGTATTGGCGGCGACGGCCGGCCCGGACACCGCAGCGATGGAGGCCGCGAAGACTCCCGCGGCGAGGGTGGCGGAAAGAATAGGTTTCATGCCGGGCGTTTTACCCACCGGACGGGGCGGTTCATGCCGAGATCTCGCCGAACGGGGCAACCCATGCCATCCGCGCTTGACGTCCTTCCGGCCGAAGCCACCCTTTTTGCCGACGGCGGCTCGCGCGGGAACCCCGGCCCGGCCGCCAGCGGTGCCGTGCTGCTCGGGAACGACGGCGAGGTGGTCGAGGAGCGTTCGCTGTTTCTCGGGATTGCGACCAATAACGTCGCCGAATGGAACGGATTGCTGATCGGCCTCGAGGCCGCGCTCGACCGCGGCATTCGGCGGCTCGCAATTCGCCTCGATTCCGAACTGGTCGTCAAGCAAGTGCGTGGTGAGTATCGCGTAAAGCATGCCGGTCTCCAGCCGCTCCATCGCCGAGCCCAAACGCTCCTGCGCCGCTTCGAACGCTTCGACATCGAGCACGTGCCGCGCAAGCGCAACGCGCTCGCGGACAGCCTGGTGAACCACGTGCTCGACCAGGAAGCTTCGCGCATGGCCAAGTAGAGCGCAACGGCATGCGTCGCCTCCCGCCGACCGAAATCTTTATCGTCGTGCTTACGGCCATCTTTCTATTCGTCGGTTGGAGGGTTTATGGCGGCCTGCATCCCGTTTCCGGCTTGGGGCACGCGCAGAATGCGCCCAGCCAACTCTACGCGCGGCTGACGATTCGTTACACCAAGCCTCCGATTTACGAAGAAGAATACGACATGCAAGACGTCGAGGGCGTTTCGAAGTTCCGATATCGTATTCGCAGCTATAACTGCAAACAGATCACGATCCAGTCGCCGACCGGCAAAGTCCACGATGTAAGTTTTTTCTTCGGCGGCCTCGACCAGGACGGCATCTGGCAGATGGTCGACCTTCCGCCGCTGCCCCATCCCGACGCGTACTATTCGGTTTACGTCAAACAACTCGCCGACTTCAAAGAGGGCGAACGGACCGTCACGTTTACAAATCCCAAGTATTGGGCTACCCACAGCCCCCAGCGCTTCTCCCTCGATCTCTCCAAGCAAGGTGCGAACGACTTGCTGCGGCTGCAGGGTCAAAAAGCCGACCCGCGCTATCAAACGATCGTGGACGACTTTAGAACGTTCGGGCCAGACGAGTTTCGTAAAAACGTCGCGGCCGCCCAGGCCCGCGCGCGCACGAGTGCCTGTAAGTAAGGCGACGCGGGCCCTCATCGTACTCGCCGTCGTGTCGGCGGCGACCTTCGGCATTTACGAAGTCGCCGAAAGTCCAGGCAACCAGCTGTTCGGAAAAACCGTCGTAAGCGGGCCAAAGGACGAGCGCGTAGTCGCGCTCACCTACGACGACGGACCGAACCCGCCGTATACGTCGCGAATTCTCGACGTGCTGCAACGCGAGCACGTGCACGCGACGTTCTTCGTCGTCGGACAGGCGGTGCAGGCGTATCCGAAGGTCGTACGACGCGAGGCGAACGCCGGCAATGCCATCGGAAACCACACCTGGAACCACGGTCACCTGGTGCTTTACGATCCCGCGAGCCTGCGCGAGACGCTGGAACGCACCGACCGAGCGATTTTCGCCGCCACCGGCCGCCACACGCGGATCATGCGGCCGCCCTACGGCGGCCGAGACTGGTTCGTTCTCGACCAGGTGCGTAGGCTCGGCTACACGCCGGTCATGTGGTCGGTTCCGCTTCCCAACGACTGGGAGTATCCTCCGGCTCCGCTCATCGCCGCGCGCGTTCTGCGCTACGTCGGCGACGGTTCGATTATCGACCTTCACGACGGTAACCGCGGTATCGTCTGCGCCGCGCACCCCAAACTCCCCGCCCACGTTTGCGATCGTTCGCGCGACGTGGAAGCAACGCGGCTGATCATCGAGACGCTCAAGCGTCGCGGTTATCGTTTCGTTACGATTCCGGAACTGCTCGAGATGGAAGGCCGCAATGCTTCCGTGAAACGCCCGCGCCACGGATCGTGATCCGCATCGAGTTAGCGGAGCACGATCCGCGCTGGGCGTTGCGCTACGCGACCCACCGGGCCAGACTCCTGGAAGCGTTGGGCGAGAGCGCAGCGACGATCGAGCACATCGGCTCTACGGCCGTCCCCGGCATTGCGGCTAAGCCGGTCGTCGACATGTTGGTAACCGGCGTGGATTTCTTCGACGCTCGTGCGCGCTCGCGGCTTGAAAGCGCTGGTTACGAAGTCGTCGTCGACGAACCCGGGCACCGGATGTACGCTCCCGCCGATCGCAGCGCCCACGTGCATTTTGGGGCCGATCCGCGAGAAGAACGGCACCACGTGCTGTTTCGCGACTGGCTGCGTGATCATCCGGAGGATCGAGTGCTGTACGAGAACGTGAAGCGGCGGCTCGCAGCGCAACCGTGGAGCCATACGAATGAGTACGCCCAAGCGAAGTCGGCCGTTATTCAGGCGATCGTACGACGCGCGCAAGAGCACGTCACGCGTACAGACGGCCGTGCAGGCGAATGAATCCGCCGGCGTGCCGGTTCGCGGGATCGTGATGGGTCCAGTGGACGATCGGTGGGCGGCCGGGATCGTGCACCATTTCGCCGCGGACTTCGATGCGGTCGGGGGGCGCACCGGGCATCGCGGGGTAATATCGACGTTGTCGACCACTTCGACCGGTCCGGCTGCGGTGCGCGCGTCGAACGCTTCGTGCACGCAGTGGGAACGCGTTCCGTAGAAATAGTGCGGCGGCGAAGCGACTGTGGCTTGGAAATCCACGCGCGCGGGCGCGGTGGCGGAATATGCTGCCGCTAGGTCCATCGTGGCGATCATTCACGCGGCCCGGCGGTAGCGACAAGAACGCCGCGCTCGGACCGAGAAGAGTCGGCGGCGCATGAGGATAATTCGGAGCGACCGCTTGCTGCTCGTGCCGGTGACGCCCCAAAACGCCCGCGTGCTATGGAGCGTCCTTCAGCAGCCCAACCTTCGAGAGTATCAGGATCTGCCCGACGTCGACGCCGCGGCTTTCGAGTCGACGGTCGCTCAACGGCCGCGGGTGTTGGAGCCGGCGGCGACCGGCCGTTTCGAATGGCTCGTCCATTTCCGGTTGCGTGAGTGCGGTAACGTGGCCGAGCCGCTCGGGTGGGTCTCGTTGCGGATCTCCGACCGAACGCCGGCGGTCGCCGAGATCGGCTACAGCATCGTGCGCGCGCATCGCGGGCGCGGGATTGCAAGCGAAGCGGTCGCCGCCCTCGTCGAGGAGGGCTTCGATCGGGGGCGTTTGCGCTGCGTGCGCGCTTACTGCGTTCCCGAAAACGCCTCGTCGCGACGCGTTCTCGGGCGCAACGGCTTCGAAGACGACGGCGTCCTGCCGCATGGGGCCACGGTCCGTGGCCGGCCGGTCGACGTCATCGCTTACTCACTCGAACGCCAGCGTTGGGAGTCGTTGCGGACTAGTCCGAACTCGTCGGCCATTTGATCGTGATGCCCGCCTCGGGGTAGCCCGCATAGCGGGTCGCAAGGGCGCCGCGCAGATAGGCGAGCAGCGGCTCGCGGACGACCTCGACGACGATTCTCGCCGGAAGGTCTTCGACGGCCACCCACGCCACGTCGGAGACGTGATCGGTACCGTGCGGCGCCGTCGCGCGCCCGGCGTCCGCGTCGTCGATCAGCGTCATGCAGAAAGCGGCGTTGAGAAAATGGGTCTCGCCGTCGTAACTTTCGCTCACGTAGGCGAGCCCGTCGGCGCGCGCCCGTAATCCAGTCTCCTCGAAAAGCTCGCGGACGGCCGTTTGGGGCAACAGTTCGCCCGGCTGTTGGCGGCCGCCGGGAAGATTCCACAGCGGATCGGGACGGTCGACGTACGTCGACGCGACCAGCAATACGCGCCGAATCTCGGCCACTTCTCGAATCAACACGCCGGTCGCAAGATGAATCCGGGTCATGCGGCATTTCCCGCGTAGAGAGCTTCGATCGCGACGACGTGAGCGTCGAGATCGTAGGCTCGCGCGGCGGTCAGCGCGCGCTGCGACCGATCCGCCCAATCTTCTGGGGTCAGCAGCGCGCCGATGGCCGCCGCGAGTGCGCGTTCGTCACCCCGCGGCACGAGCCGGCCGGCGTCTTTCGGCAGCCACTCGGCGATGCCGCCGGCATCGTAGGCGGCGACCGGACGGCCTCGCGCGAGCGCTTCGATGCCGACCAAACCAAACGGCTCGCCCCACAGTGACGGGACGGCCACGATGGTCGCTTCGTCGTACGCGCGGCGCAGCGCGAGCGGGTCGAGCCGCCCGAGCGCGCGCGCGCGCACGGCGCGCCGGCGCGCTTCCAAGAGCGTAGCCGTCAGGTCGGGGCCGTCGCCTGCGATGCGCAGCTGCGGACGTCGATCGGCGGGAATCCGCGCAAGCGCGCGCACCAGCGAGCGTGCGCCTTTCGACGGCATCACGCGTCCGGCGAAGAGCACTGCATCGTTGGAGGGGCGCGGCGCGGGCGAAGCGGCAAAGGCGGCGGCCTCGAGCGGCGGAGCGATCGTGCGAATTCGTTCGGTCGCGATGCCGTTGCGCGCGGCCAACGTTGCGACGTAGTGCGACAGAGCGATCGTCGCGTCGGCGTCGGCAATTGCGTGGGCGACTCGGCGACGAAGGCCGATCAGCGCGATCGTTCGCGGACGCGGTCCGTACGCGCAGCCGTTCAGGAGCGCGTGCGTTCCACAGGCCGGCACGCCCATCGTCGCGGCGCAGATACCTCCTCCGCGCGGATAGAGACGGTCGCCGTTGGGGCAGAACGGCCGATGATCGTGAATGTGGTAAACGAACCGCGGCGCGTGCGCTCGCAACGCTTCGAGCACGCCTGCGTCGAGAACGTTGTGGGCGACCGTTACGTCGGGCTCAAATGCGCGCGCGATGCGAACCGCGTCGGCGGCGGCGGCAGCTGTGGGCGGATCGTGCTCGTCGCTCCAGGCAATCGCCTCGGCGGTGACGCCGTATGCCTCGGGCTGCGTCACCGAGCGTGCGATTATCGCAAGCGCGTGTCCTCGCGCCTTCAACGCCGGTAGAATCGCTCGTAAGTAGGTCTCGGTGCCGCCTTCCGCGTCGACGCGTTCGCAGGCGACCAAAATTCTCACCGGCGCGCGTGCGCCACGATGCGAAAAAGCGCTAGATGGCGCTCGGCACTCTCGTCCCAATCGAAATGGGTTGCGCGGTCGAGCCCCGCCACCCGTAAACGGTCTCGCAGGCCCGGGTCTTCGCTGACCTGCTGCAGTGCGCGCGCCCATGCGGCGACGTCGTCCGGGGGTGCGTAGAGCGCCGAATCGCCGCCGATTTCCGGCAGCGAAGTAGCTCGCGACGCCACCACCGGCGTTCCACACGCCATCGCCTCGAGCATCGGCATGCCGAACGTTTCGTGGTAAGACGCAACCGCCACCGCGATCGCACCGCGGTACAACGAACGCAGCGTTTCGTTGACGCGCCCGCTCAAGTCGTCGCCGACGTTCCCGGCGTGAAAAACGCCTTCGAGCGCGGGCGCTTGGGCGCCGGCAACGACCAGTGCCGGCGCGGTCTCGGCGACCGGAAAGGCGCGCCGGTACGCATCGTACAGCAGGGCGAAGTTCTTGCGCGGCTCGGCAATCGGATCGCCGACAAACAACAAGTAGCGCTTGTGAAAGAGGTCGCCGGGGAGCGACTGCGGCAGACCCGGCGAAAACGAAGGCTCGACCCCGTGATGGATCACTTCGATCCGCTCGAACGGTACGCCGAACACCTGATGCACTTCGTCGCGCCCGAAATCCGATACCGCGACGATGCGGGCGGCGGTCCGTACCGATTCGAGAAATGGCTGCTGGTCGCGCGCGCGCCGCCTGGCGTCGGTGGTCGGAAAGCGAAACGGCACGGCGTCGTGAATCGTCGCGACGCTGGGCAGCCGCGAAGGGAAGAACGTGCCGTTAGCCGGGTGCCAGACGACCTCGGCCGCGCCGGGCGATGCTCGAACCGCAAATCGAGGTGTGCCCAACGCTCGCGCGTACGCGCTGCGGTGCCTGAATGCGAGCGGCCCGTGGGCGAGCAGCGTGAGATCGACGTCGTCGCGGACTGCCAGCCGGCGCAGAATAGCGCGCGCGTATCGACCGATTCCGCGCGTGTCTTCGGCGACGACGCGCGCGTCCACGGAAAGACGCAGGGGCGACGGCATCGCGCGCAACCTTCTCGCGACCGACGGAAACTCCGCCTCGTCGCGCGAACGGCGCCTCGATGAGCGATGTGAGCGCCTCGGCGGCGGCCCATCTGATCCTTGGCAGCCGCGAGGAACCCTTTCTCGCAGCCTTACTCGAGTCGCTCGCGGGAACGGTTGCGATGCTGATCGTCAACGACAACGGGCCCGATCCCTCGCCGCACGCCGCCGTCTTAGCCGCAAGTTCGTTCGGAAGAGACGGACGGCTGGCCGTGGACCGGACGCCGTTTACCGGCTTCGCAGCGGCTCGCAACGCGTGCTTGCGGCTCCACGCGGCTCGCTCCGGCGCCCGATGGGCGGCATTCGTCGACGCCGATGAAGTGCACGGGCGCCGGTTTGCGACGATTGCGGCAAATCTCGGCCGCGTACCGCCCGCGTACGCCTTCGTCGACGCCTATACGTGGCATTTCTTCCAGTCATTCGAATATTACACTTCGATCGAACGCCGCATGGCGTTTTTCCGTGTCGGACCGGAGGCGCGCTGGGAGGGTGACGTTCACGAGCAATTGGTCGGGATCCCGGGCCGGCGCATAGCGCTTGCGTACGTCTACGGACACTACGGCCATACGCTCGAGCCGCGCCGCCATGCCGAGAAGGGCCGGCACTACTCGTCGCTGGGCGCACCGGGTGAAGTTCTGCGCGAGGATCAACTCGACGATTTCGACGTGGCGCGATACTTCGAACCGGAATATCCGCGGCTGCTGCACTTCGGCGGGGAACATCCGCCGGCAGCGCGCGCGACCCTCGAGCGACTGCGGCCGGGGTTGCGCGCGACGCACGCGCTGACCGCTCGAATCGTGCGCGCGCAGCCGCCCGTCGTACGGATGCGCAACGTCGTTCGAAAGCTCAATTACGAACTCCGCTGGCGGGGCCGCGTGCTCGATCCGCTCGCGCGGGCAATTACCCGACGATAAGCGACGCGCCGAACCCCAGGTCGCTGCAACGTTCCGGCAGAAGAGCGTGCGCCATTTCCAAATTCAGTCTGGAGGTTCGAAGCGATGTTCTCTAACTCGGCCCGACGGCTCGCAAGCTCCGCCGCCCTAATCCTGCTCGCGGGTTGTGCGGGCGGTTCCTTGAGCGGCAACCCAACCCTAGCGAGAGAATCGGCGACCCACGTGCCGGCCGGATACCGATTGATTGCGGGGCCGGCGGTCATCGGTCCGAGCGTCATGCGCGTCGCATCCCAGCCAAACCACGGCGGTTACCTTCTCCGCCAGTCCGCCAAAACGCTGTACGTTGCCGATCCGCGCAACAATCAAGTCTTGATCTACGATCCGTCGACCGTAGATCCGTCGCCGATCGGCTCGATCACCGACAAAATGAGCTTCCCATCGGGATTGGCCGTCGACCGCAAGGGTACGCTCTACGTCGCCAACCAAGGGAACAACACCGTGACCGAATATCGCTTCGGTAAGACAAAGGCGTTTTTGAAGCTTTCCTCCGGCCTGAGCGCGCCCTACGGGATTGGCGTCGACAGCGCCGGCCGGGTATTCGTTTCGAACCTGACGGGCGGCCTCGTGGGATTTAAGCCGGGCAAATCCGTTCCGTACGAAACGGTGGCGGCGGGTCCGAACCCGTGCGGCGTCGCGATCGACAAGGAAAACAACGTGTACGTCGCCTCGGACTCCGAAAATCGCGTGTACGTCATTCCGGCCGGTTCCTCGACGTCGCAGAATTTAGGTCTTATGGGAGTCAACGGACCCATCGGCTTGGCCTTCAAGGACGGCGATACGCTCTATGTTGGAAACTACGGCGGCGATAACGTCACGATCTATCCGAGCGGTGCGAAATCGCCATCGGCGACGATCGTCACGGGAATGGGCGGCCCCACGCTCAGCGGCTTCGTCAAGGGCGGCGTTTTCTACCAATCGAATGAAGATTCCGGACTAGTGCAAGGCTATAAGGGAAAGCAAACCTCGCCGTTCACGACGATTAGCGGCATCCCGCAGCCGCTTGGCGTCGCATCCTTTCCCAAACCAAAAGCGTAGACCTTACTCGGCGGCGGCAACTGCGGCTACCGGACCGGCCCGTTTGCGAGCGCTGATGAGGAACACCAGCGGCGTGGTGAGGACGAACACGACGGCGCACACCCGGAATAAGTAATCGTAGGCGATCATCGACGACTGCTGGGCGACCATTTGCGTGAGCGTACCGATCGAATAGCCGTGCGTGGCGGTCACGCCCGAAGCGAGCACGTTCCAGGCGATCGCGCTCTCGTGGGTGAGCATCGTCGTCAGGATGGCGATGCCGAAGCTGCCGCCGAGTTGACGCAGGAGCGTGTAAACGCCGGTGGCTCCCGCGAGTTCGTGGATCGGGACGTCTCCCAGCGAGAGGGTCGTGAGCGGCACGAATAGGAAGCCCAAACCGAAGCCCTGGATCAGCCGCGGCCAAAAGACGTCCCAGTAGCCGGCTTGAACGTTGAGGCCGCCGAGCAGCCACGTAGACCACGCGAAGACCAGCATTCCGAAAACGATCGACCAGCGTCCGTCGATCCGGTTGAAGATCCGCCCTACGATCAACATCGAAACGGCGGTGGAGAGCGCGCCCGGCAGCAGCGCCATCCCGGTGTCGAACGCGGTGAAGTTTAGGATTGACTGGAAGAACAGTGGCAAGATCAGGGCCGTACCGAAGAGCCCAAAGCCCATGATGATTCCCAAGATCGAGCCTACGGAAAACGAACGAAACTTGAAAACGCGCAAATCCACGATTGGATGTTTGTCGCGCAGCGATTTAACCACGAACGTTACGAGCGATCCGATCGCGACGACCGTCAGGATTTGGATCGTTGAGGATTGGAACCAGTCGTCGCGCTCGCCCCGTTCGAGCACGTACTGCAGCGACGCGAGTCCGGCCGTCAGCAGGCCCAGAGCCGTCCAGTCGATTCCACCCTTGGGCTTGGCGATGAATTTCGGATTGGGAATGACCGCCAGCGTCATCAAGAACGCCACGATGCCGATCGGAATGTTGATGTAAAAGATCAATGGCCAACTGGCGTTGTCGACGATGTAGCCGCCCAACGTGGGTCCGATCGCCGGCCCGACCATGGCCCCCATGCCGAAGATCGCCATCGCCGCCCCCCGGCGTTCCGGTGGATACGTTTCGAAGAGGATCGCTTGTGCGGTGGGCTGAAGCGCGCCGCCGCCCAAACCCTGGACGATGCGATAGAAAACGAGCATCCAGATCGAGTGGGCCGTCCCACAGAGAAACGACGCGACCGTAAAGAGTGCCAGCGACGCTGCATAGAAGGTCTTGCGCCCTAGTAGGGCCGTCAACCAGCCGTTGAGCGGCATGACGACGACGCTGGCCAAAATGTACCCGGTAGCGACCCAGGCAACTTCGTCGACGGTGGCACCCAGGTTGCCGCCGATGGTATTGAGCGCGACGTTGACGATCGTCGTGTCGATGATGGCCATGATCAGCCCCAGCATCACCGTAATGGTGATCAGACCGACCGGCGCCTGCTCGCGATGGCGGAACGGATTGCGCACTCTTTAGTCGGACAACCGATGGAGGAGCCCCGAGGTTGCGTCGTTTAAGAGCAGGATCATGATCCGTGCCCTCCGATGCGGCATATTGGCGGTCGCCTTGACCTCATTCGGCTTGGCCGCCGCGCCGTCGCTCGGGGCGGAGCCGGCGCGGGTGCAACCGGCGAGCTTTGCCGCCGCGATCGCCGCGATCGTCGCTCGCCCCGCGTTCGCGCACGCGATCGTTGCCGCCGAAGTCTACGATTTGGATGCTCGTCGCCCGATCTACGCGCGCGGCGCTCAAACGTTGATGGAAGCGGCTTCGACGACCAAGCTCGTGACGACCGGAACGGCCCTGGCTCTGCTGGGCCCTGGCTTTACCTTCACCACGCCGGTCTACCGAACCGGACCGATCGATGCCGCCGGCGTCGTGCACGGCGACCTCGTCTTAGTCGCCAGCGGAGATCCGAACCTCTCGCAGCGCATCCAACCCGACGGCAGCCTCGCCTTCGAAAACGAAGACCACTCGTACGACGGGACGTACGATACGCGCGCCGTTCCCGGCGATCCACTCGCCGTGCTGCGCGATCTTGCCGCGCAAGTGGCGCGTTCGGGCGTCAGGCAGATCGACGGCCGGGTCGTGGTCGACGCGTCGCTCTTTGCCGATGCCGGTCCGGAAGCGGGCACCGGGGCAATCGTGTCGCCGATCGTCGTCAATGATAACTTGGTCGACGTGACGGTTACGCCCGGCGCGCGCTCAGGGGATCCCGTCGCTCTGAAGGTCTCGCCGCAGACCGCGTACGTGACGTTCGTTAGCCAGGCCACGACGGCGGCGGCCGGTACCGAGCCGTCCATCGACTTTTCGGCCGACAAGACGAACGCCGACGGGTCGCACACGGTGACGGTCACCGGGACGCAGCCGGCGGGGCGCGCCATGCTGTACGCGTACCGTGTTCCCGAGCCGGCGCGCTTCGCGCAGGACGCATTTGCGGCGACGTTGCGCGCGGCGCGGGTAGGGCTAAACCCGCCGTCCCCATCGCGGCCGTTCGACCCCGCCGCCGCTGCCGGCGACTACATCGAAGCAAATCGCGTGGCCGAACACGTGTCTCCACCGTTGTCGCAGGACGTCTACGTCACCCTCAAAGTCAGCGACAACCTGCACGCCGCGCTGCTGCCCTACGACTGGGCGATCTACGTCCTTCATGCCAAGAGCGATTTCCTGAAGGTCGCGTTTACGCGCGAGAACGCGCTGCTCCGAAGTGCGGGGCTCGACGTGAGCGGCGCCGCGCAGCAGGATGGGCTTGGGGGATCGGCTTTCTTCACCCCCGACTTTATGGTGCGCTATCTCGCCTGGGCGCGGGCGCAGGCCTGGTTTGCGCCGTTTCGGCACGCTCTTCCCATTCTTGGAGTCGACGGCACGTTGTTCAACATTCAGACCGGGTCGCCGGCGAAGGGAAAGGTTTTCGCGAAAACCGGCACGTGGGGATCGTTCAACTTGCTCGACGGCGACGGGCTGGTCACCAAGGGTCTCGCCGGATACCTTACGACGCGCCACGGTCGACATTTGGCATTTGCATTTTACATCAATCGGATGGCGGGCCGGAGCAGCGTCGACCCCGAGCGGGACGCGGCGCATTTCGCCGGACAAACGCTCGGCGAAATGGCAACCGACGCGTACCTGCGGCTGTGACCTGCCCCAAGGAAGCGCTTCGACGACGGCAAACCTCGTTAAATAAATGAAGCGACTTATCGTATTCGATCTCGACGGAACGCTCGCGCCGAGTAAATCGTCCATCGATTCAGAAATGGCGGGACTCCTGGGGGCACTCCTGGGAGTCGTCAGGACGGCGGTGATTTCGGGCGGCGATTATCCGCAATTCCAAAAGCAGTTGCTCGCGCATTTGCCCGCCGGGGACGTTCTGAGCGACCTGGCGATCCTGCCGACCTGCGGCACCAAGTTTTTTCAATACAAAGACGGGGATTGGCACAAGCTCTACTCGGAGGATTTCACGCCCGCTCAGAAATCCGACATCATCGGCGCCTTGACGAAGGCCGTTGCCGAGTCGGGATTTGGAGCGACGAAAACCTGGGGAGAGGCAATCGAGGATCGCGGCAGCCAAATCACCTATTCCGCGTTGGGACAGCAGGCACCGCTGGATGCAAAACAGACGTGGGATCCCGATCATAAGAAACGCGAGCGTATCAAATCGCTGCTCGATCCGATGCTGCCGCAGTTTTCCGTCCACCTCGGCGGCGAAACCTCGATCGACGTTACCCTGCCGGGAATCGACAAAGCGTACGGAATTCGCAAGCTTCGCGATATTCTGAACATACCGATCGAGGCGATGCTTTACGTCGGCGATGCGATCTTTCCGGGTGGCAACGATTACCCCGCGCGCGAAGCCGGAGTCGACTGCATCCAAGTGCGCGATCCGCAGGAGACCAAACGCGTGATCGAAGCGGTCGTGGCCTGCCTCAAGTCGTAGCCCTCGTCCGAGCGTTTCGCTCGGCAGTGCCGGCGATCGTCGCCGTTGTCCTCGCGTTCGGCGCGACGTATGCGATCTGCGTGCGAGTGAATGCCGGTCCGGCGGCGGCGGTCCTCGCGGTGGCGTTAGCGGTCGGGCTGAGCCGGTCGAAGCCGCTATCGTTGCGCTCGTTGCTGACCAAGATCGTGACGCTCCCGCTGATCGCGCTGACAGCCGGAATCGTCGGTTATCTGCTGATGGTTGCGCCGCCGGCCGGCGCCGCGCTGTTCTGCGCCGGCATTGCGCTATCGGTCTGGCTGCGGCAGTACGGCGCGGCCGCGAGCGCGCTCGGGCGGACGATTGCGCTGCCGTTCATGTTGATGCTCGTCGTCCCGGTTCCGGTCGGTGGCGCCGGTTCGGCCGCGCTCGCAATGGCGGCGGGGGTGCTGGCGCTGGCGAGCACCGCGCTGGTGTCGGCGTGCGTCGGGTGGTTTGCGAACGAAACCGCGACCGGCGCGGCGGAATCGCGGAGGGTGCCGCGGGCGGCGCGCCAGGGCGAGTTGCCGGTGGCCACCCGAATGGCGCTGCAGATGCTCGCGGCGTTGGTGTTGGCATTTGCCATCGGGTTGCTCGCGTTTCCGTCCCACTGGCCGTGGATCGTGCTTACCGCTTTCATCGTTTGCAGCGGGGCCGTCGGGCGCGGCGATGCGATCTACAAAGGAACGTTGCGTTTTGGCGGCGCCTTCGGAGGGACCCTCGCGGCCTCGATCGTCGCCCACATTGCGTTTCCCAACGATGTCGCGTACGCTGCGGTCGTGTTTGCCGTGCTGTTCTTGGGGATCGCGCTCCGGCAGATCAACTACGCGTATTGGGCAGCGTGTGCCACCCTCATTTTTGCATTGCTGCAGGGATCGGGCGCTTCGAACCTCACCGCTTTATTCTTCGTTCGCATGATCTGCATTCTGATCGGCGCGTTGTGCGGCATTGTTGGCACGTGGTTCGTCTACCCAATTCGCACGGAGCACGTCGTGCGCCGGCGCGTCGCCGATGCACTCGCTGCGCTGCGCGAGGTCGTAACGAGTGCGCGCGACGGCACCGAGCCGGTCGCTAAGGGTGCCCTCCTCGACTTCCACGTTGCCCAACTCGAACGCATTGCGCCGCCGGTCCGGCTGCACCGGGTTCTCTTCGGAGCGAAAAATGCGGACGATCACCCAGCAGCCTTGATCGAACGCACGCGCTGGTTGCTGGAACAAGCGCGCGCTCCCGATTTCGATCGCTCACGTCTCGGAGCGGAATTGAGACGGCTAGGCGGGACGGTGCAGGGCCAGACGCGCTTGCGTTAGTCCTGGCGGAGTCTCTCTACGAGGTCGGCGACTAGCGCGGACCGAACGCGGGCGGAAAAGGAGGGCCTAGCCCGATGCAGTTTTCTTCACGGTTACTCCGGCTCGTCGCGATTGGCGCCGTCATAGCGGCTTCCTCAGTCCAGGCCGCCGGGGCCCAGGGCGTCGCCGACAAGATCGCCGTTGGCGCCGCCAACAAGATGGCGGCCAAGATTTCCGGCGAGTCGTGCGCCGATTTTGCCGCGACCATGGCGAAGATGAAGGGCGGCGGCGCGCACGCATCGCCGAGTCCGATGGCCGCGCGGCTGAAAGGTAACGCTCAGGCGCGCGCGCAGTTCGTGAACATCGTTGCGGGCCCGTTGCTCAATAAAATGATCGACTGCGACATGCTTCCCGGAGGGTCCTAAGCGCGCGCCTCGCCGCGGTTAAACGTCGCGCGGATCCGATCGATCGCATCGAAGATCGCCAACGCGATCCGCCCTAGCCACGGAATCACCCGAGGCCGCAGCAGGCGCGGATCGAACGCCCGCATGTACCGGTCGTTCTCGTCGACGCACGCGCGCAGAAACTTCGCCGGCGTTAGGTCTTTCATGACGTCCGCGAACAGGTTTAACCCGGCGTCGTCACCGGTGCTCCCGGCGCCGGCCATTTCGGTACCGCCCTGGACGCGTCGGGCGATCGCCGCGGCGTAGCTGAGCATGGCCGGGACGGCCTGCATCAGCGCGCCGCGACAGCCGCGACGTTCGCGGTCCCACGCGATCCAGTTGACGAAAAAGACGATGTGTCGCGCCTCTTCTTCGAGGACGCGGGCGAACAGTGAGGTTAGTGAGTCGGGAAGGATGCGCGCGTTGCGTGCGAGCTTGAATATTCCAAACCCGGCAAAGGAGTCGACGCACTCGTTGTAGCCGAAGTTGACGAACGAGCGGCGGGTCGGGGCTTCACTCGGCTCGTTGGCCTTGGCCGTCAGGCCGTACCGCGAAATCATCACGCCTAGAATGCGGCCATGGCGCGATTCTTCGTAGCCTTGCAGTTCGAGCGCTTGGCGCACGAGCGGATCCGATTCGGTTTTTGCATAGCCTGCGAGCATCGAGCCGGCGTTGATCTCCACCTCCAGCGCCATCGTCCAGACCGGGATCGCGCGCAGTCGCGCCAGCGAGACCTCGTCGAGCACCGGCCAGGGCATCTCGTGAGGTTCGTATGTGTTATGCGAGTCGACGAACGACCTGCAAAACAGCTGCTTGTGTTCTTCTGAACCGATCTGCATCGCGTACTCCCGGGCGGATGATGTGGGCTATCGGCGAACAGAGCCGGCGATGCCGCCGACTTCCGCGCCGTTTCCCTTGGGCGAACATCGCGCTTCCGTGCTCGAGTACCTGCGTGGCGTCGCGCTGTCGGCGCGTTCGGTGGCCCGCAGCATCATCGAGGAATACCGCCCGCCGGCCGACCGGCGCGTCTTGCTGCGTCCGAGCCTCGTTCTTTGGGCGGGATCGGCCTGCGGCGGAGACTTGCGCGACGCCCTCCCCGTAGCCGCGGCGCTCGATCTCCTCGACCGCTTCATGCTCCTGCACGACGAGCTGGTGGACGCTCCGGTTCGGTCGAACTCGGAATCTCCCGTAGCCCGGTGGGGGCTAGGGCAAAGCCTGAACGCCGGCGACGCGCTATACGCGCTGGCTTTGCGGTCGCTCGCGCAAGACGTCGTCGATCCGCACCGCCGTCTGGCCGCCGCCTCCTTAGTGACGCGGGCCGTCCTCGAGGCGATTGAGGGACGGACCAGCGACATCGAAGCCAATGCCCTGGGGCGCGGTCAAGGCTTGCTCGCGCGCGTCCGGTCCGTGCGCCGCCGAAGCGCGACGCTCACGGGCGCCGCGCTCGAAGTCGGCGCCCTATTGGCGGGCGCTCCGGCTGCCGTCCGGCAACCCTTCAACCGCGCCGGACGGTTATTGGACGTCGCCGGGACGAGCGCGGACCCACTCCTCGCGCGCCGGTTGACGGCTAAAGCCGTTGCGACCGTCGCACGCTGCATTCCCGATCGACGGCAGTTGCCGATATTCGAGGAAGTTGCCGGATACGTTGCCGCCCGAGCCGCCTAAGCGCTCGACCGGGTCCCGAAAGGCCGACCACTTACGGATCAACGTCGAGCGCGACGTCGGCGGCAAGGGCGTAACCGCGGGATTCGAAGCGTACGCGCTGGTGCACCAAGCGCTGCCGGAAATCGATCTCGGCGAAGTGGATCTCACAACGCCGTTTTTGGACCGCAAGCTTGGAGCACCGGTGCTGATCTCGTGTATGACCGGAGGAACCCCCGAAGCGATCAGAATTAACCAAACCCTGGCGCGCGCGGCGCAAGCCTTCGGTTTTGCAATGGGGCTGGGTTCGGGGCGCGCGCTGATCGAGTCGCCGGCCTTGCTCGATACGTTCGACGTCCGGGCGATTGCGCCCGACGTCGTTTTGCTTGCCAATCTCGGCGCGGTCCAACTCAACAAAGGCTACGGCGCCGACGAATGCCGGCGGCTCGTCGCGTTGCTGCGCGCGGACGCCCTCGCGCTGCACCTCAATCCGCTGCAGGAAGCGCTGCAGCCCGAGGGTGACGGCTGCTTTCGCGGGCTACTGCGCAAGATCGAAGACCTTTGCCGGCGGGCCGAGTTCCCGATCGTCGTCAAGGAAGTCGGGTGGGGGATTTCGCCGGCCACGGTCCGCGCGCTGTTCGACGCAGGCGTCGCAGTGGTGGACGTGGCGGGTGCCGGCGGTACGTCGTGGAGTGAAGTCGAGCGCTACCGAATCGACGAGCCGTGGCGCGCCCGCGTTGCCGCCGGCTTTGCAGCTTGGGGCATTCCGACGGCGGAATCGTTGCGGCGCGCACGCGAGGTGGCACCGGCCGAAACGCTGATCGCCAGTGGGGGAATCCGTAACGGAATCGACGCGGTTAAGGCCCTGGCTTTGGGCGCCGACGTCGTCGGCATCGCCGGCGCGTTCGTCCGCGCGGCCGACGCGGGTGACGAAGCGGCCGCGGATCTCGCCCGCGAATTCGTGGAAGTCCTTCGGATCGCGCTGTTCGCACTCGGCGTGCGCACGCCGCTCGAACTGCGCACCGCCGGGCGCCTCGCTCGCGTGGGCGGCGACGGGTGGTGACGGGCGAAGGTCGGCCCGACGTTGACGAGTAAGATCGAGTCGTCGATGCGGACCGAACAGCCCGCCGTGCCGCCGCTCACGCTCGAGGCCGCGGACGCCTACTGCCGATTCCTGACCGCGCGTCACTACGAGAATTTCAGCGTCGCGTCGCGCTTCGTCGATGGCGATCGCCGCACGGATTTGGCGCGCATCTATGCGTTCTGCCGGACGACCGACGACCTCGGCGACGAAAGCCCGGGAGCGACGGCGCCCGCGCGCTTGGAACGATGGCGCTCGGAAGTCGAGGCATTGTTCGCCGGGACGCTGCCGGTCCACCCGGTGTTGACCGCCCTGACACAAACGATCGCGCGACGGGGACTTGCGCCCGAGCCGTTTTTCGATCTGATCGCCGCCAATGTCATGGATCAAACTACCAAGAGTTATCCGACTTGGGCGGATCTCGAGGGGTATTGCCGCTTGTCGGCCGCCCCGGTCGGCCGGATGGTGCTCGGCGTCTTCGACGTGAGCGATCCTCGGGCGGCGCGTCTGTCCGACGACGTCTGCATCGGCTTGCAGTTGGCCAATCACGCGCAAGACGTAAGTCGCGACGCAGCGATCGGCCGGACGTATCTCGTCCAGGCCGATATCGCCGCGGGCGGCCGGACCGCCGCGGCACGCGCGCTGGTGTCCCGCGCCCGCTCGCTGTTGGGTTCGGGGCGCGCGCTCGAAGCGCTGGCTCCGCGGGCATTGCGCCTGCAACTCGCGCTCTACCGCTTGGGCGGCCTCGCGATTTGCGATGCCATCGAACGGATCGGGTACGAGACCGGCACGCGCCGCCCCAGCGTTTCGAGCGGTACGAAGGTATCGCTCGTACTGCGCGCCGCAATAGAAGCGGTTACGCCGTGATCAACATACAGAAGGCCCTTCGGGGCTTCGTCCCGCCCGAAACCGACTGGCATCGCGCCGAGCGCTTCAACCGCGACATGGCGCGGCGCGAGGCCGGGAATTTCTATTGGGGCTTTATTTCGCTGGGGCGCCACGAACGGATGGCGATTTATGCCTTGTACAACTTCGCGCGCCAAGTGGACGACGAAGCCGATAGCGGCGGCCTAGAAAACTTGCCGGAGCGGCTGAAGGTCCATCGGGAACGAATCGGCCGCGCGATGCGGGGCGACTGCGCCGGCGATCCGATTCTTCAAGTTCTCGCCGAAGCGATCGTCCGTTACGCGATTCCCGAGGCCGAGCTGCAAATGCTGATCGACGGCGTGGAGATGGACTTCGGCACCGCGCGTTACTCGTCGTTCGACGATTTGCGAACGTACTGTAACTTGGTCGCCTCGGTGGTCGGACGGATGTGCGTGCGCATCTTTGGTTTTAGCGATCCGGTGGCGCTCGACCGGGCCGACGATCTCGGTCTCGCTCTCCAGCTCACGAACATTTTGCGCGACGTGCGCGAAGACGCCGTCGACATGGGCCGCGTCTATCTGCCCCAAGACGATCTCGCGCGTTTCGCGATCCCCGAAGAGTCGCTCTTCAATGGCAATCTTGCGGCGGGATGGAACGATTTCATCGCCTATCAGGTCGAACGCGCGCGCATCTATTTTGCTAGCGGCTACGAGGTTCTGCAGTACATTCCGCGCCGGCCCGCGGCGTGCGTGCATACGATGGCCGGCATCTACGAGGAACTCCTGAAAAAAATCGAGCGCGAACCGGGGCTCCCGCTACGCGAGCGCGCGGCGTTATCGAAAACCGAGAAACTGCGCGTCGTGGTGAGGTCGTGGCTCAGCAGCGGATAGCGGTCGTTGGGGCCGGGCTCGCAGGCCTGGCGGCTGCGCTCGATCTCAAAGACGCGGGCGCGCGAGTGGACCTCTTCGAACGCAGCCGGCTATTGGGCGGACGGGCGACGTCGTTCGAAATCGAGGGGCACGAAGTCGATAACGGGCAACACGTATTCTTGGCGTGCTGCACGGAGTTCGTCGCTTTCGCGCGTCGAATCGGCATGGACGGTGCGCTGCACGTTCAAGAGCGCTTCGACGCCCTCGTGCTGGCACGCGACGGGACGGCGGGAAGGCTCCGCGCCGGTGCGCTGCCCGCTCCCTTTCACCTGACGGGTTCGTTCCTGCGGTATCCCCACCTCGACTTGAGTGGAAAGCTGCGGGTCGCGCGAGCGCTGGCTTGGGCGGCGCTCGCCCGCGGAAACGGCAACGGAACGTTCGAAGGCTGGCTGACCGATACCGGACAGAACGGTCCGACGCGCCGCGCGTTTTGGGATCCGTTCTTCATTCCCGCGCTCAACGCGCCGTTCGAGCGCGTCGGTCGGGCCGACGCGCTGTTCGTGTTGTCCACCGCGTTTTTACGGGATGCCGGCGCCGCACGCTTCGGTTTCTCGACCGTCCCGCTGGCGCATTTCGCCGCGGCGGCCGCCGGCGAGCTTGACGGAGTCCATCTCGCGACGCCCGTCGTCGCAATCGAGCCGGCCGGCGGCCGCGGCATCAATCTTCGCTTGCTCGACGGCACCATCGAAGCGTTCGACGGCGTCGTCCTCGCAGTGCCCCCGCGCGTGCTGGCCAAACTGTTGGGCGATCCATCGCGCTACGGCGTCGCCGGACTCGAGGAATTCGACCCCTACCCGATCGTGGACGTTCATCTGTGGCACGACGGCGGCCAAGTCGGCTTCGACTTCGCCGCGGCGCTCGAGTCGCCGCTGCAATGGATATTTGAGAAATCGCCCGGCTATCTGTGTTGCAGTTTCAGCGCGGCCGATGCCTACCTTCGTTTGAGCACGGCCGACTTGGAAGCGCTGGCCTGGAGCGAAGCGCGCGCCTTCATTCCAAAGCTGCGTTCTGCTCGTTTGGTGCGCTCCGCCGTGACGCGCAATCCCGAAGCGACCTATCTGCCGCCGCCCGGCGCCAAACGGCCGGCGCAGAAAACCGCGGTGCCCGGGGTCGCGATTGCCGGAGCGTGGACCGACACCGGCTGGCCCGATACGATGGAGTCGGCCGTCCGCAGCGGCCGCAGCGCGGCGCGCGCGGTGCTCGGGTGACGCGGGTGCAAGCGGCGCTGCGCGCCGGCGTGGAGTGGCTGCTCGCCGATCAGGCGGCCGCGGGCTGGTGGTCGGGCGAGCTGGAGACGAACGTCACCATGACGGCGGAACAAATTTTGCTCTATCGCTTTTTGGGTTTGCCGTTCGATCACGTGCGGGATGGCGCCATCGCGCATATCCTGCACCATCAGCGCGCGGACGGGTCGTGGGCGCTCTACTACGACGGTCCGGCGGATCTGAGCACCACCATCGAAGCCTACGTTGCGCTCAAAGTCCTCGGCGTCGATCCGTCGCGGGCCGAAATGCGCGCCGCGTTGGCGACGATCCATCGCGCCGGCGGCGTCGCCAGCGCACGCGTCTTCACGAAGATTTGGCTCGCCTTATTCGGGAAATATCCCTGGAGCGGCGTCCCCTCGATACCGCCCGAACTCGTCTACTTTCCATTATGGATGCCGTTTAATCTCTACGATTTCGCCTGTTGGGCGCGCGGCACGGTCGCCCCGCTGACGATCGTCGTCTCGAAGAAGCCGGTGCGCGAACTCGGCGTCGACGTTTCCGAAATCGTGCCGCCGCAAACGCAAGAAGAGCTCCGTCGAATTCGCGGCTCCGGCTGGCTGATGGCCGTCGAAAAGCTGCAGAAACTCTACGAGCGGTTGCCGTTTCAGCCGGGCCGGGCGCGGGCGCAGCGGCGCGTCGCCGGCTGGATCGTCGAACGGCAAGAGGCCGACGGGAGTTGGGGCGGCATTCAGCCGCCGTGGGTGTACTCGTTGATCGCTCTCGACGTGATGGGCTACGCGCTCGATCATCCGGTGATGCGCAAAGGCCTGGCCGGCGTCGATCGCTTCGTCATCGACGATCGCGAAGGGTGGCGTTTTTTGGCGTGCATGTCGCCGGTCTGGGACACCGCTTGGGCGGTCCGCGCGCTGGCCCTCGCCGGGCTCGACCGGGGACACCCGGCGATGCGGCGCGCTATCGACTGGCTGCTGGCCGAGCAAATTCCTGACGATGCGCCCGGCGACTGGCGTGTGAAGTGTAGCGAGACGCGCGGGAACGGCTGGGCCTTCGAGTTCGACAACGATGCCTATCCGGATATCGACGACACGACGATCGTCGTGCTGGCGCTGCTCGAAGGAGGCGATAAGGCGAAAGTTGCCGATTCCGTCGAGCGCGGGCGCCGCTGGACCCTCGCGATGGAATCGAAGAACGGTGCGTGGGCGGCCTTCGACCGCGACAACACGCGCGAACTGCTCTATCGGATGCCGTTTTCCGATTTCGGCGCGATGATCGACCCGCCGACCGAAGACGTCACGGCGCACGTGTTGGAAATGCTGGCGGCGCTGGGTGCGGGTACGACCGATCCGACCGTCGCTCGGGGCTTGCGATACCTGCGAGAAACCCAACGGCCGGCGGGCTGTTGGTTCGGCCGGTGGGGCGTCAACTTCGTCTACGGCACGTGGTGCGCGATCTCGGCGCTCGGCGCGCTTGGCACGGGTCGCGACATGATCGACCGAGGTGCCCAGTGGCTGCTGCGCGTCCAGAATGCCGACGGCGGATGGGGCGAGAGCTGTCATTCCTACGCGGACGAATCGTTTGCCGGCGTGGGGCGCAGCACGCCCTCGCAGACGGCCTGGGCGGTCAATGCCCTGCAAATTGCCGGCTTGGCGCAACACCCCGCCGCCCAGCGGGGTCTTACGTTCCTGTGCGCTCGGCAGCGTCCCGACGGTACGTGGGACGAGCCCGAGTGCACCGGAACGGGCTTTCCCCGCGACTTCTACATCAATTATCATCTGTATCGCCACCTGTTTCCGGTGATGGCGCTGGCGGTCGATGCGAACCTGCGGGCGCTCCCGGTCGTCCCTCCCGGCTCCGGCGATAAAGGCCTCGTCGCCCAAGAAAGGGTAACCTGACCCCATGAGCATGCCCCTGCAGCAGAAGATCGCCGTCGCGAAATACATCGCGGGTAAGACGTTGCGAGGCGAAAAAAGATACCCGCTCGTGCTGGAGCTCGAGCCGCTGCTGCAATGCAACTTGGCGTGCGCGGGCTGCGGCAAGATCCAGCATCCCGACGAGATTCTGCGCCGGCGCCTCAGCGTCGAAGAGTGCATCGCCGCCGTCGAGGAGTGCGGCGCGCCGATGGTTTCGATCGCGGGGGGCGAGCCGCTCGTGCACGACCAGATGCCGCAAATCGTCGAGGAACTCGTGAAGCGCAAGAAGTTCGTCTTCCTGTGCACCAACGCGCTGCTCTTGAAGAAGAAGATCGAAAAGTTCAAACCCTCGACGTATTTCGCGTGGATGATCCACCTCGACGGCATGAAAGAACGGCACGACGAATCGGTCTGCCGCGACGGCGTGTTCGATAAGGCTGTCGAGGCCATCAAAGACGCCAAGGCGCGTGGCTTTCGGGTGTACACCAACACGACGTTTTTCGACCAGGACGGTCCCGAGTCGGTTCGGGCCGTACTCGACTATCTCAACGACGAGCTAAAGGTCGACATGATGCAGATTTCGCCGGCCTACGCTTACGAGAAAGCTCCGGATCAAGAGCATTTCTTGGGGGTCAAGCGCACCCACGAAGTATTTCGCGAAGCGTTCCGGAACGGAAAGCGCGATAAGTGGCGGCTCAATCACAGTCCGCTCTATCTCGACTTCCTCGAAGGGAAAACCGACTTCGAGTGCACGCCCTGGGGCATCCCCTGCTACACCGTCTTCGGCTGGCAGCGTCCGTGCTACCTGATGAGCAAAGAAGGGTACGCCAAGACGTATAAGGAGCTGCTCGAAGAAACCGACTGGACCAAGTACGGTCGCGGCAAACACGAGTCGTGCGAAAACTGCATGGCGCACTGCGGATACGAACCCACCGCCGTCCTTCGTACGACCGGCTCGATCAAGGAATCCATTCGCGCCGCCTTTGGCCACTGACCGCGTCTTTCTGACCGGCGCCTCGGGCTTCGTGGGCGCGCACGTTTTGCGCGAGTTGCTCGCCGCAGGCTACGCCGTTCGCGCCCTCGTTCGCAACGCGCCCCCGCCGGGAGCGCCCCGTTTGCCGGAGTCCGAAAACCTCGAAACCGTCACCGGCGATTTGCGGCACACCGGCGAGTTCGCGCACGCGCTCGACGGTTGTCGCTACCTCGTCCACACCGCTGCGCTATATTCGTTTGCGCCGCGCGACCGGGCCGCTATTCACGCCGTCAACGTTGCCGGCACGCAAGGCCTGATGGCGGCCGCGGACGTCGCCGGCGTCGAACGCGCCGTCGTGACGTCCAGCTCGGCAACCGTCGGTCACGAGCGCGCCGGAAAGCCTGCCGACGAAACCTGCTACCCCGAAGCTGCGGAGCCGGTGGATGGGAATTACCACGCGTCGAAGCTAGCGCAAGAGCGCGCCGCGTTCGCGGGGCGCGTGCCGGTCGTCGCGATCCTGCCGACCGCTCCGGTCGGGCCGGGCGATTGGAAGCCGACGCCCACCGGCAAACTCGTGCTCGACTTCATGCGAGGAAAGGTCGTAGCCAAAGCGCCCGCGGACGGCGGCATGAACCTCGTAGCAGTCGAGGACGTCGCGCGCGCTCACGTCGCCGGTCTACGGCAAGGACGCACCGGAGAACGCTATCTCGTCGGCGGCGAAAACCTTCCGATGGATGCGATTTGGCAGCTGTTGGCAACCGTCACCGGCCGTCCTATGCCAAGCTGGCGCGCGCCCTACGCGCTCGCGCTAGCGACCGCTTTCCTCGACGAACTGCGCTGCCGGGTCGATTCAAAGGCGACGCCGTTTGCCCCAATCGAGGGGGTACGCATGTCGCACGAGCGGATGTACGCCGACTCGACGAAAGCGATCCGCGAACTCGGCCACCGGCCGACGCCCGTGCGCGACGCCCTCGAACGCGCCGTGGCCTTTTATCGCACCTTGTGCGAGAGCACGTAGACTTTCACGAGTTTTCCCGCCCGCAAAGCGTACGTTCTGACTTCTCTCGTCGTGCAGTTTTGGTTGCTGCACGTATCGACGTAGAGAAACTGCTTGGCGAAGCGGACGTGAATCGAGCTGGGGCCGGATCCCCAGTCGCCGCCCCAGCTGGCGCCTCCGACCGAACCCAAGAGTACCGCAGCGTTTGGGTGAACGTTGTAGACGTAAGCGCCGGCGACCCCGCCCGATGGAAAGTGACAGGCAAGTATCACGACGGCTTGATGCGTTCCCGGATGTAAACTGCCCGGAGTAACCGATTTCACCGCGACGTCGAACCCGGTCCCTTGCTCTTTGTCGAAATACGAATAGACCCCCTTACGCACGACGGCCGGTGCGGGCACGTTCGCGCTGCACGGCACCTGCGCGTAGTCGAAGTTTTGAAAGTCGACCGCCGCGGGCGCCGCAGCCGGTCGTCCCAGCACGGCGGCGAGCAGCAGGGCGAACGCATAGGGGCCGGCGCGAAGTTCGAGCGTCATCGCTTAAAAGCGGAACCCGATTCCGGCGTACGGCGCGGAGTGGGTTTCGTCGATCGTCCCGTCGGCCGGCTCGCCGTGGTATCCCCAAAATCCGGCATAGACGTAGGCGCTGCGAAACGCACGGTACGTCAAACCGTAGTCGTAGACGAGATAGCGGCGCGTTTGGGAAACCGTCGTCCCGCCGGCCGTCAGCGTCGCGCCGGCAATGTAGTAAAAGACCGATCCGAATCCGCTGAAGCGGGCGACGAGGTTGGGCAGCTTCGCAAACCCGAGGCCCGGTCCGGTCTGATCGCCGAAGCCGTTGTCGTTGGTTTTGTGCAGCAGGCCGAGACCGAGATACAGATCGTGCGGAGTGACCGAAATCAGACCCCGCAGCTCGGCCATCGTGTCGTGCTCGGTCAGCGGCGTCACGGGATTGACGGGATCGGCGAACGACGCAAAGGTGTCTTGGTGAAAGTCGAAAGTCGCAGCCCATGGCCCGGTGCGATAGGCGGCGGAAACTTGGTACGAGCCGGCGCCGTCGGGCGCAGCCGGAATTGCCCCGACGGCGTTCTCTCCGCCGAAGCGTAGCGCGCCCTCGAGGTAGCCGCGGTAGTTCGGATTTGTCTGCACGATTTTAAGCGTGTTAGGCTCGTCTTTGGCGCTTCCGCCGCGAAAGAGCCGAGTGCCGATGCCGGCGTACGGACCCTCGACGTTCTGGCTCGAGTTGGTGCCGACCAGCATGCGGTAGCCGCCGTATCCGAAGTACGCGTAGAAGTCGCGCGAGAGCGGAAGCGACGCTTCGGCCGAGTATTTCAACTGCGAGAATCGCACGCCGAAGGATTTTCCGAAGTTCGGGCTGGCCGGGTCGGTTTGAAGAAACGACCCCGTAACGCTCGGATAGTAGAACACGCTCCCGTAAAAGCCGAACGGCGTAAAGTCGCTGTACTGTTCGAGGCCGAAGCCCACGCCGGTGAGCGTCGGATAGCCGTAGGAAGTCGACGTTTGAACGTAGCTGAGGCCGGCGTAGGAGTTAGGGCCGAAGATATTGTGCTCGGCGCGAACGTCTAAATCGGTGTTTCGCCCGGTAAACGGCGGCACCACCGAATATCCGCCGTCGGGAGTTGAGAAGCCGACGCCGGCGGGTGGTCCCAGAACGTTGGGAGGCGGGCTGAAAAAATCGGTCCGCTCGTCGAACTTGACCGCCCAGGGCCCGAAGCGGTACGCACCGGAGGCCACGTACGAGAATCCCGTGCCGGTGACGCCGTCGGCATAGTTGTTGTACACCTTAGCCAGGGTGTAGCCGCCCTCGATGAGGAGTTCGCGCAACGGCTCGGGCGACGCGGTCGCCGTCGGGACGGGAGACGGCGTTGCAGTGGGTCCGTCGCCTTGCGCGGCGGCTTGCGCGCCGTTGATCAGAAACGCGAGTGCGAATGCCGCCGGCGTCAGCGCCGATGGGAGGATGCGTTTCGGGTTCAAGCGCCGGCGGTCGTCGCTCAAAAAGATGGTACTCCGTTTGGGCGGTGTCCGCGGGATAGTTGCCCGGCGAAGGTCGCGCACCTTCCGGCGCTTGGGCGCCCGGTCGATCAGTGCAAGAGGTTGGAAACGACGTTGACGACGAGTGCGAGGATCGCGGTGTTGTATCCGAAGGAGATCAGCCCATGCAGCAACGCGTCCCGCCGCAAACGAGAATTGGTGATTTGAACGTCGGAAACTTGGAACGTCATTCCGAGCACGAAGGAAAAGTAGGCAAAGTCGACGTCGCCCGGCTCGCCGTTTCCGGGAAAGATCAGGCCGCCGTCGCCGGCCAGACTTCGATTGCGATAATAGCTGTGCGCGTAGTGAAACAGAAAAATCGTGTGAATCAAGAGCCAGCCGCACACGACCGCGGCGAAGCCGATGATGAGGATGGCCGCCGCATGGTCCGGCGCGGAATCGTGCGGGCCACGGCCGAGGATGTCGAAGGCGGCGACGAAGCCGAAGGCGACCGCAGCCAGGATCACGACGGTGACGGCATCCCTCCCGGGATCCTGCGCCGCAGCTCGAGCCTTCGTTTGGGTCGCGCTGGTTCGCAGGATCTCCCACCAAAACCAGGCGAGCAGCGCGATCGCAACCGTATCGTAGCCGGCCACGACGCGAACCTTCCCGGGCAGCCATGCCGGAGCGAACGCCGTCATCGCGGCCGCCGCCACGACGACCGCGCCGGCGCTGACGGCTACGGGCGGGATAATCCGGCTCATGACCGACTCGTTCACCCGTGAGCACTGCGCGCCTGCGGGCAACCGAGCACCGGCTACCCAGGGAGCCCGCGCAGGATCCGTAACTCCCAAAGAACTTTTTTCGAATCGGGGAGGCGAAAATGATGCACCTACGCGTTCTCGGCCGCACGTTGGCGACGATCGCCGTCGGCACGCTGCTCCTACCCAGCTGCGGCGGCGGTGGGGGCACGTCCGGCTCCGGCGCCGGTCCGATGCCGCCGGCCGCACAACCGCTCGTCTCGGCGCAGCCCGAAGGCAGAAATGCGGCCGCCGCTCTGTACGTGAGCGACACGTACGGAAAATCCGTCTTCCGATTTGCTCGCAATGCCAACGGGACGTTGGTAACGCCGGCCGGCTCGTCGCTCGTGTTGCCCTATCATCCCGGTCCGATCGCGATTGGGCCGAGGGGCATTCTCGCGGTGACCGATCAGGAGAATCAGTCGCTGAATTTCTATCCCAGACGCGCGACGGGTTCCCAGGGAGCGACCCGTACGCTGCTGCTTCCGTTCGGGCCGAGCTGCGTGGCGATCGACGCCGCGGGCTACGAGTATGTCGGGGGCTATACGAACGGATACGTGGCGGTTTACGCTCCGCACGCGCACGGATCGGCGAACACGATTCAACGAATCGCGCTGCCCGACGGGCACCCGACGATCAACGGCGTCGCCGTGGACGCGCAGGGTAACCTGTACGTGTCCGACTCGAACGAGGTCAGCGAGTTCTCGACTCCCACGACCAATCCGACGCTGATGCGCGCGATCATCGGCTCCGGCGAGCAAAATCAACCGACCGGTCTGGCACCCAACAACAATACCGGCGAGTTGTACGTCGCCAACGCCGGCAATAGCGACGTGCTCGCGTACTCGCCGTCGGCGAACGGAAAGAGCAAACCCGATCGTACGATCCAATCGAAGACCCCGCCGTTGGTCACCCCGTTGGGAGTCGCGGTGCGGGGCAGCGCGCTGTACGCGACCAGCGGCTCGAAGATCTACGGAACCCCGTCGGTCTTCCTGTTCGACGCGCAACGCGGACGGCAAAACCCCAAGCAGGTCGTCACGGGCAGTTATCTGGCGTCGCCGGTCGGAGTCGCAATCGGACCGTAGGGCGCGGGAGGCTTACGGCGGGCCGAGGAGCGGTCCGCCGGGTGCGCCAAGCGCGTAGCATGGACGCGCACCTCACGATCGTCGCCGCCACGTCGCTCGAAGCCCGAGCCGTGCGTCGCGCCCTGCCCGGGGCAACCGTCTTCGAAACGGGCATCGCGCTGGCCAGGCGCCGCGAGGGTTGGGGCGATACCGTCGTGAGCTGCGGCCTCGCGGGCGCGTTGCGCGGCGACCTCCCCACCGGAACGGTCCTAGTGCCGGTCGAGGTGGTTCGCCCGGACGGTACGCGAGTTCGCTGCGCGGACGACCTCGTGGCGGCGTATGTTGCGGCGGCCCGCTCCTTGGGTTTCGAACCGGTCTGCGACCCGATGCTGACGTCGGCCGGGATCGTGCGCGGCGCAGAGCGCGCGGTCTGGGCTCGGCGCGGCTGCGCCGGCGTGGACATGGAAACCGGATTGCTGCACGCGTCCCGGCTCGCCGCCGTCCGCGTGGTGCTCGACACTCCGGAGCGCGAACTGCATGCGGACTGGCTTCATCCGGCTCGCGCGTTGCTCGATCCCCGAAACTGGCCTGAAGCCCGCTGGCTCGCGCGCGATGCGCCGCGTTGCGCGCGCCGGGCGGCCGAGGTCGTGGCCGCCGCTCGTCATTAAGCCGGAGATAACCTTTGCCGCGACGAAGCGCGGCTCCATCGCCATGATCGTAGAAAAAATCGGCTCTCCAGACGACGTCAAACGCCTTAGCCGCGGCGAAATCGAGCACCTCGCAAGCGAAATTCGGGGGATGCTGGTGAGTACGTGCGCGGTCAACGGCGGTCATCTCGCGCCCAATCTCGGCGTCGTCGAGCTGACCCTCGCCTTGCACCGCGTTCTCGACTTGCCGCACGACAAGCTGGTCTGGGACGTGAGCCACCAGACGTACGTGCACAAAATTCTGACCGGCCGTCGCGACCGCTTCGAAACCATCCGTAAGGGCGGCGGTCTTTCCGGGTTCGCAATGCGCAGCGAGTCCGAGTTCGACCCGTTCGGCGCGGGCCACGCCAGCACGTCGGTCTCCTCGGCGCTGGGCATGGCGCACGCCCGCGATTTGTCGGGTGGCGACGAAAAGGTCGTCGCGGTCATCGGCGACGGTGCGCTCACCGGCGGTCTCGCCTACGAGGCGCTCAACAACGCAGGCGCGCTCAGAAGCCAGTTCACCGTGATCCTCAACGACAACGAGATGTCGATCGCGCCCAATGTAGGCTCGATCGCCTCGTACCTTTCGGTGTTGCGAACCAAACCGTTTGCGAACTTTGCGCGTAAAACCGGTAAGATGGTCCTCGACCGCCTGCCGTTGGGCGGCGCGGCAAAGAAGGCGATCGAGTCGGCAGAACTGGGAGCGATGCGCTTTATCACGCCCAACGAAAAGACGGCGATTATTTTCGAAGAGTTGGGATTCCGGTACATCGGCCCGGTCGACGGCCACAACTACGACGCCCTAGTGGACGCTCTTCGCACGGCCAACGCCTTCGACCATCCCGTCCTGTTGCACGTTCGCACGGTCAAGGGTAAAGGTTACGAGCCGGCGGAGCGCGACTCGCGAACCTTCCACGGTGTGGGAGCCAATGCGTTCGAGCCCAGCGACGGTACGAAAAAGTCGAGCGCCGGCGCCCGTCCGAAATTCCAAGACGTTTTCGGCGACGCGATGATCGCGGTTGCCGAGAAGGATCCGCGGGTGGTCGGAATCACCGCCGCGATGCCCGACGGCACGGGGCTCTCGAAGTTCGCAAAACGTTTTCCCGAACGCTATTTCGACGTCGGAATTGCCGAGGCGCACGCGGTGTGCTTTGCCGCCGGTTTGGCGTCGAGCGGTTTGCGACCGATCTGCGCGATCTACTCCACGTTTCTGCAACGCGCGTACGACCAGATCGTTCACGATGTCGTGGTGCAGAATTTGCCAGTCGTGTTTTGCATGGACCGGGCGGGCTTTGTGGGAGACGACGGCCCGACGCACATGGGACTTTACGACATCGCGTACTTGCGGACGCTGCCGAACATCACCCTGATGGCGCCGCGCTGCGAGGCGGAACTTCAGCCGATGCTCGAGCATGCACTTTCGCTTTCTGGGCCGGCGGGCATCCGCTACCCGCGCGGCTCGACGGCGGGCAAGCATCAGGATCCGGTCGCACCGATCGTACAGGGTAAGGCCGAAGTTTTGCGGCGCGGCAGCGGGGTGGCCATCCTCGCGTATGGGAATACCGTCGACATCGCGCTCGACGCCTACGATCTACTGCGGGGCGGCAACGGCGTCGCCCAGGCGTCGTTGCCCACGGTCGTCAACGCCCGGTTTGCCAAACCGCTGGACGAAGCGCTGTTGCTGGACCTGCAGCGCGATCACACGCGCATCACCACGCTGGAGGAGCATTCGGTAGCGGCCGGTTTCGGATCGGCCGTGGCCGAGTTCGTATCCGATCGCGGCCTCAAGTTTGCGGTCGAGCGGATCGGTGTGGCCAATGTCTTGGTCCAGCACGATTCCCAGGACAAACAGCGCGCGATGTTCGGTTTGAGCGCGACGGCCGTGGCCGCGCGCATCGCCGGCATCGCCGCCGCATCTCCCGTTCGTAGCTGACGCCGCTCAAGCATTTGCCCGGGCTTAAAGTCCTACGTTCTAGGACTTTAGTCGTTTGGTCGGTTGCTCGTTGGGAAAAAAATTCGATATCGAAATCGCCGGAATCGCCCTGTGATCATCTCAACGGGATCGCGACCGGTGAACTGCGTATGCGTTCCACCTTCGCCGGGACTGACGCTCTAAATCCGGCCCTCCTCGGCCCATTGCGGGACGATGGGCCGAGGGGGAAGTCCGCAGCGAGGCTGAAGCGTGCTCGTGGAGGGCAAAATTATGCTTCGCTACACGCTTTCAAGTTTGGTTTTGGCCGTCGCTTTGACCGCCGCTCCGGTTGCCGGGCTAGCTCAGGATAGCGGGGTTTCCGACGCGCAGTACATGGCGCAGGTGATGAGCGCCGCTCCGGCATCGGTTGTCAAAGGCGCGACGGTCGTGCGGATGAACGCCGATGGTACGATGCGTACGCTGCAGACGGGCAGCGATGGTTTCACCTGTATGGTGGCCGGTCCGAATGCGCCGATGTGCGCCGACAAAAACGCCATTGGCTGGCTCCACGCGTATTTGACGCACGCGACGCCTCCGTCGGACGTCGGTCTCGTATATATGTTGGGTGGAGATGAAGGTGCGAGCAATACCGATCCAGCTGCAAGGGCCAAGACGGACTCGAATCACTGGGTGGTAACCGGCGCGCATATTATGATCGTCGGTCCGAACGTCAACTCGATGGGATACCCGATGACGGCCGACGCCGATCCCACCAAACCGTACGTGATGTGGGCCGGCACGCCGTACTCGCACGTGATGTTCCCGGTCGCCGCTTCACCCTAACGGAAAGGTTGGAAAACGCGTCGGGCTGAGAAAGCCGATATCGAGCCGGGTTTCACCATCGAGGGCTAAGTCGGCAACGATTTCGCCGATGACCGGCGCAAACTTATATCCGTGACCGGAGAAGCCGCAGGCGATCGTCACCGCCGGGTCGAGCGGATGCCGGCCGACGATGAAGTTCCCGTCGGGCGTCAGTGCGTACGAGCACACCTTGCCGCGCTCGAATGCCCCTGCGGCTGCGGGTGCGAACGTTTCGAGTGCCGCGCGGACGGCGTCAACGTCGCCCGCGCGAACCTCGCGGTCGAGCGTTTCGGGATCGCCGAGATCCCCGTATGCGTGCAGCGCCGCTTTGAGCGTGCCGCGGATTGCGGGAAAACCGTACAACGGCGCTGGCAGGTCGGCCCGGTCGACGAAGTACGTCGGAAACGTGCCGCGATCGAACCGATCCGTCGCCGATGCGAACCAGATTTGCACGTTCCTTTGGATACGTAACGGCAGATCGAGCTCGGGCAGCACTTGCAGCGTCCACATACCCGCGGCTACGACGATCCGGCTTGCCTCGATCGTTGTCCCTCCTGCTAGTACGAGTCGCCCGATTCCGGCGCGCGTTTCGAAAGATTCCATCGGCGTCTCGAACGAGAGCTCGGCACCGCTGCGGGCGGCGACGGCGAGGTGCGCCGCGACGGATGCTTCGGGAAAGACGATTCCGGCCTGGGGTTCGAAAACCCCGACTTCGCTTGCATGCGGCGTGATGCCGGGATACCGTCGCACGAGTTCGGCTGCCGAATACGTTTCTACCGGAAGATCGTATTGCCGGGCCGCGCGGAGCGTGCCGGCGATACCGGCTCGTTCGGGCTCGCCGACCATCAACATCCCGATCGGGTCGATTAATCGGCTTCCGGTTTCGATTTCGAGGTCGCGCCAGAGCGCATAGGCTCGCTCCAACAGTGGAACGTAGGCGGGGTCTTCGAAATACGCCTTGCGGATGACGCGGGTCTCGCCGCTGGATGCGCCCAGCGCGTGGCCCGACGGATACCGGTCGATACCGACGACTCGCGCGCCGCGCGCGGCCAGATGCGCGATTGCGGCCGCGCCCATCGCGCCGAGTCCGATTACGGCGACGTCGTATCGCATGCTGGAACGCTACCGCGGCACGAGCAGCAGCAAGCTCGCGCCGAATGCAATCGCGGCAACGAAAAATGCGACGACCGTAAACGCCATCACCCGCTGCAATCCCACGCCGGCGATGGCCAACACCGGAAGCGCCCAGAACGGCTGAATCATGTTCGCTACCTCCTCGCCGATGGCGACGCCCATTGCCGTCGCCGCTTGCGACGCGCCGAGCTTGACGGCGGCCGGCACGACGAACGGTCCCTGAACGGCCCAATGTCCGCCCCCGCTAGGAACGAAAAGCGAGATGACGATGCTTGCCGCGAAGCTCCAAAACGGCAGCGTCGCGGCGGTCGAGAACGTGAGAAACCACGTCGCGACGACGCCCGCCAGCCCGGTTGCGGTCATGATCCCCATGATTCCGCCGTAGAGAGGATACTGAAGCAGCAGCGGTCCGGTGATGCGGGCCGCTCGATTCACCGCACCCACGTATGCCGCCGGAGTCCAGTGCAGCAGCAGACCGAGCAGAAAGAAGATGAAGATGATGGCGTTGATGTCCAGTGAGAAGCCGCGCTCGCGCCCGGCGATGGCGAGGTACGCGACGCCCGCGACGACGAGCACCAGGTTGAGCGCCCAGGCGTGCTCGAGGGCGAACGCGAGCGTCCCCGGCCTGGCCGAGCCCGAGTCGGGCTGCGTCCGGGAGTCGCGAGCGAGCTCGCCGACGTTTCCGGTAACGACGTCGGAGTCGCGCGGCTGCAGCGCGATGAAAACCGCGGGCAGCACGATGAGCAGCGCGAAGACGGGAACGAGATTGAACGGCGTAAAGATCGTTTCGTGCAGCGGCAGTATTCGGCCGGTGACGACCTGCACGATGTTGAGTTTGTTGCCGGGAGTGGCTTGCGCGAGTGCGATCGAACTCGAGAGCCCGCTCGCCCAGACGACGAATCCGGCGTAAGCCGAAGCCACCAACCACCCGAAGTCGATGCGCATGCGCCGCGCGACCGCTCGGGCCAATACGCCGGCCACGACTAAGCCGAAGCCCCAGTTCAGCCAGCAGGCGGCGGCAGACACCAGAAACGTCATCGCAACGGCCGCCTTCGGCGAGCGCGGGACCGACGCGAGCGCCTCTAAGCCGCGGGTTACCGGCGGACTCGCCGCCAGCGCGTATCCGGTGACGAGCACCAGAATCATCTCGAGCGCAAAGGCAAAAATGTCGAAGATCCCCTTGTACCAACCGCTCAAGACGTCAGCGACCGCGTGGTGGGGAGCGAGTGTGAATGCCAGAGCGGCCGTTGCTACCGTGAGCGCGACCGCAAAGATATACGGATCGGGCATTGCGTACTCGAACGCCCGTACGAAAAAGCCGGCCAGCCGCCGCATGCTGCGGCGTTCGACGGCCGCCGTCCCCCGGGCCTCGCCCCCGTCACGAAAGCCCACCGCCGCGCGCTCAAACGAGCATGTTGGCATCGATACTATTAGCCGGTGTAACGGTGTTTCTCGGACTCACTCAAACGGGCGCCGACGACTCGACCCGCGTGCGCGGCACGGTAACCGGCGCCGAAAACCGTCCCGTCCCTAACGCGCTGGTGATCGCACGTTCGCCTTCCGACGTGCGCGAGACGCGAGCCGACGGCCTGGGGCGCTACGTCTTCTTGTCGCTGTTCCCGGGCGTCTATAGTTTATCGGCGTACCCCAGCGGAACTACCGCCGCGGGACGGCACGGGCAAGGCGCGCTGTACTGGATCGATCGGAGTTCTGCGGATCGGGCTTCGGCCGGTAACCGGCGTATTGCGGACTGTATGGACGATGCCGAAAGCCTCGTCGAGCTTTCGGCCGGTATCGAGTATCAGGCAAACCTCGATCTCGTCACGCGCTGTCCCTAAGTGCGATCGGCCCTTACTGGGCTAAGTCGAGTGCCGTCGCATCCGTTTCGCCGTCCTGCACGTACCGAAACGTCACGCGATAGCGTTCCCAGTGGACGTCGCCGATCGTCTCCACGTCATCGATGTGCGCGCTATCGATTAAACGCCCGTCGCGATCGACGATCTCGACTTCGCCGGGCGATTTTCCGCGGCGCCCGAAGAAAGGTGGAATCCAGACGTCGGCCTTGACCGACAGGTGGTAGCGTCCGTCGTCGCTTTGCAAGCTGTAAAGCGGGCTCGCTTCGACTCGAGCCAAATATTGAATCAGCCCTAGCGCGATAAGCGCAAAGCAAAGGTAAGCGATTCCTACGCGGAGCCACCAAACCACGTGACGGTTTTTCGTCTCGTGCGACAAATCCTCCGCCAGGGGGCGGGTTGTGGCGCGCCGGACGTCAAGGTTCGTTCACGTCCCGGCAACGCTGCGACGCTAACGTGGATCGATGGAGATCACTTGGAAACCCGTTAGGAGTCACGACGTTTCCCGCGGGCGCCTTCCGGCCAGCGCGTTCGCTTTTCCCAACGAGCGCAAGGAACCGCTAACCGACGCAAGCCACGTCCGCAGCGCGGTGGCGTGGTTTTCGCAGGTCGATGGGGTAAGCGACGACGAGCGTTCGCAAGCCTTTGCCAACCTCAAAGCGGCCGCCACCTTCTTCGGGGTAACGGTCGGGGCAAAGAGTTGGCACGATCTGGTGGGCTGAAGGTTCGCCCCTCCAAAGAGTGTTTTTGACCGCCTGGCGTCGTAGTATGCCGGGTTGTGGTTTTGCGAAGCGAGGTGGATGCCGCCGACGGCGCGGTCGATAGTTGGCTGGAGCGGCTCGATGCGGCTTCGGGCGAGCGGTCATCTTCGCCGCGCACCCAACTGCGCTACGTGCTCTCGCACCGTGAAGTGTATTACGTGCCGCGCATCGAGCTCGTCGCTTGGGCTGCCGTCGTCCTGCGCGACGGATCGCTCGAGAATCTTCGCCCCGTCGACGTTTTGACCGCCGGCCGGCTCGGGAATACGTACGTTACGCCGGCCGACCGGACGATCGCGCGACTAGCGGCCGTCAGCGGCATCGTGCGCCCGGCGCTCTCGGCGCCGGTCCCGGCGATCCTCGCAACACTGCTTGAACTGGCGATCGAAACGGGCCGGCTACATTGGCAGTCGGCCTCGAACCCGCCGTTGCGCCGAGCGGCGCTCTCGGGCGTACGTTTAGTTTGGCGAACGGACTCGGACGGGCGCCAGCGTCCGGCACTCGAGGATCGTTCGCGCGCCGTGTTTCTCCCCGCGCGTCCGGTGTGGTACGTCGATCCGAATACGATGGAAGCCGGTCCGGTGGATCTGGGCATTGCGGCCGAACTGGCGGCGGTCGCCGTCTCCGCTCCGGCCCTGACGCCGCAGCAAGCCGACCGCGCGCAAATACCTTGGCGCCGCGCCGTTTCGGCAACGGCAGCCCCCCCGGCAACCCGTCTGCCCACAGCGTTTGTGGACGCCGAACCGGTCCCCGTGTTGAGCGTGCGTGCCGACCGGCCGGGCCACGTCGCCCTGCAGTTCGCCTACGGAACGCGAGTCGTCGGTCAGCACGACTCCGTCGATTCATTCGAGGTTTCCGATCGCGGCGGTCTAAAGATTTGGCCGCGGCGACGCGATGTGGAAGCGCGCGCGCAGCGGCGGCTAGTTTCTACCGGCTTTATGCCCGCCGAGGGCGACGCGCTGGTTCTCGAAAACGACCTCGCGTGGGCGCGATTCGTCCACCTGGAACTCGAGCGCTTGCGCTCGGCTGGCTGGCGCATCGACACGGTGGGCGACCTCCAACTGGAGGTGCTGGAACCCGGCGAAGGCTGGGACGCACGGCTAGTCGAGAACGAGAATCGCTGGTTCGACCTCGACCTTGGGATCACGGTTGCCGGCGAACGCGTCGAACTGCTGCCGATTCTCGTGCGCGCGTTGCGCGAACGCGATACAACGGGCGCGACCAGTCACGACGACGAGCCGTTTTACGCGCGGCTGCCGGGCGGCGCCTACGTTGCCCTTCCCGCCGAGCGTATCAAGCGGCTCGTGGCGACCCTCGTCGAGCTTTTCGATGCGGACCCGTTGACCGCACAAGGCCGTCTCGCACTGGCGCCGGAGCACGCCGGAGCGCTCGATGTGGTGGTGCGGGAATCCGGCCTCGTCTGGCACGGCGCGGCCCGGTTGCGTGCGCTGGTCGATCGCCTCAACGCGCCGAGTCCGGCGACGGTTGATTTGCCTTCGGAGTTTCGGGGGACGTTGCGCGGATACCAACACGCCGGCGTCGCTTGGCTGCAAACGCTGCGCGACCTCGGCTTCGGCGCCTTACTCGCCGACGACATGGGACTGGGGAAAACCGTGCAGTTGCTCGCGCACGCCACGCTCGAGCGCGCGCGCGGCCGGCTGGGCGCGCCCGTCCTGATCATCGCTCCCACGAGCGTCGTTCCGAACTGGCGTGCGGAGATCGCGCGATTCACGCCGGACCTGCGCGTGCTATCGCTCACGGGCGCGGGACGCGCCGAATTATTCGAACGCATCGGCGATTTCGACGTCGTGCTGACGACCTATGCGCTGCTGCGGCGCGACGCCGAGGCGTTGCTGCCGCGCCGCTGGTCGCTGGCCGTGCTCGACGAAGCGCAAGCGGTAAAAAATCCACGTTCGAAAGTCGCCCACCAGGCTCGGCAGATTCGGGCCGCTCAACACATCGCTATGACCGGAACGCCGATCGAGAATCATCTTGACGAACTGTGGTCGATTTTTGCCTTCGCCGTTCCGACCTTGTTGGGAGATCGCGCGGCGTTTACGCGCCGGTTTCGGACGCCGATCGAAAAGGCGGACGACCAGGAACGCCGCCGGGCGCTGGCGGCCCGGGTGCGGCCGTTTTTGATGCGCCGGACCAAGGAAGCCGTCGAAGCCGACCTGCCGCCCAAGTCCGAGATCGTGACGCGGGTGGAACTCGAGGGCGCGCAGCGCGACCTCTACGAGACGATTCGCCTGGCGATGCACGAGCGCGTCCGCCAAGAGGTCGCTCGTCGCGGCAGCGAACGCAGCCGCATCGTCGTGCTCGACGCGCTGCTGAAGTTGCGCCAGGTGTGCTGCGATCCGCGGCTCGTGAGACTTCCCGCCGCCCGAACGGTCAAAGGCTCGGCGAAACTCGAGGCGTTGCTCGATATGCTGCCGGACCTGCTTGCCGACGGACGGCGCATCTTGCTGTTTTCTCAGTTCACGTCGATGCTGGATCTCATCAAGCCCGAACTGCGCCGTCGCGATGTCGAGTTCGTGGAGCTACGCGGCGCCACGCGCGACCGGGAAACGCCGGTCGCACGATTTCAGGCAGGTGAGGTGCCGCTGTTCTTGATTAGCCTGAAAGCGGGGGGTACCGGCCTGAATCTAACGGCGGCCGACACGGTCATCCACTACGACCCATGGTGGAATCCGGCCGTCGAGCAGCAGGCGACCGATCGCGCCCATCGGATCGGCCAAGAACATCCCGTCTTTGTGTATCGGCTCGTCACGGTGGGGACGGTGGAAGAGCGCGTGCTGGACATGCAGGCCCGCAAGGCCGCGCTTGCCGAGGGAATCTTCGGCGAAGGAACCGGTCGCGAGGGCGTGACCCCCGAAGATCTCGCAAGCCTTTTTGCGCCGCTGAGCTAACCCGTCGCCCGTCGCTTCGATGGTTCGTGGTACCCTGCGACAAAACTCGAAGAAGAGGGGAGGAAGGAGGTAGTGGGTCAATTTAAATCGGCCACTTCGTCGCCATAAATTGCCGCCGTAATCGGCGTTGACCTTAGCTTATGAACCTACAGCCCTGGCGTGATCGCCGGGCTTTTTTAATTGGCACCCGTTTGCCCAAAAGGAGGCAAGAATGACAGTATTTGTTCCGGCTAGCCACCGCGATCTAAGGGGTCGCAAGGCTTGGTGTCCAACCCCTCGGCCACGGAATCCTTGGGAGGACGTGGCTATGACCGTTTGCGTCGGAGCGACCTCTCGCGCCTCGCAAGCCTATGTTTGCGTGTCTGATTTCATGCTGACGCTTGGCGACTATACCGTTACACGGGAAGCCACAGCCTCAAAGACCGCGATGATCTCGGACGGGTGGCTGCTTTCGTTTGCCGGCGACGCCACGACGTACTACGAGGTATTCAATAAGGCGGTTCCGCGCTTGGTTGGGGACGCCATTCTCGATGCCGCGCGTATTGCGACGGTCGTTGATGACACTTATCGTGAGGTGCGGGAGAAGCGCAAGGCCGACGTTCTTGGCATGTATAGCTTTGCCCTAAGCGACGAAAGAGAGTTTCGCCGCAAAGGCCTCCGCTGGGTCGGCCCAGGCGTTCACGCCAGCATATGCGAGCGCCTCGATCGGTGGGACCGAACGGAGTTTATGATCGGCGGGCAAGGCGAGATAGTCTCGGTAGATGCCGGAGGAATCGAATCCCATTCGCAAGAAGGGTTCTATGCCATCGGTATCGGCGACGAGGCTGCTCGGCATGTTCTGTACCGAACGTATGACGAGAACCTCGATGCGGCGACCTTGGGCGCTCGACTCCTGCATGCCAAGTTTAGCGCCGAAGGGGCGCATGTCGGTCGCAAAAGCATTGTGATCTCGATGGAGCGGTCCGGGAAGGTTCGCTCGGCTCCGCCAGCGGTCGTTGACGCAATTCTAGATCGGTGGCGTGGCGTAGAAACGAGATTCACGCATCATGCCGCAAAGCGTATCGAACGAGCTTGGAGCGAATGCCCCTAAGCGGCTGGAAAGGCGTCTCGAATGGCGTCAGGCAGCATCGCGACCTCATGGAGGGTCCAAACGTGCCCGGCGATACCAGCGGCCACGGCGGGCGTCGTTCCGAGGCTTTGATGCTTGCGAACGAAATTGTAGTACATAAAGTGCAGGCTGATCGCGAGGCTGTGGTTCTCGATCTTCTTCGAGAAGGCGTTGGTTAGCCGGGTGAACCGCCGCATGCACATACGCATAGTGAGGTTCTGGCGCTCGATATGGGACGTTCCGACCCGTGAAAGGTCAGGGTTTCCGCTAACGCGCTTAATCTTGGTGCCGATACAGTTTGGTTGGCTGTAGCGCGGTTGCTCCTGGAGATCGGCGCCGTAAATCTTGATAAGTTGGGCGTAGTCCACTTCGTAGCCGAAGGCGTCCTCGATCGCCTCAATATAAAGCTTGAGTCCGTCGGTCGAAAGCTGGATACGATGGGCCATGCGGCTCGCTAGGTCGCGGGTGAAGGCGAGGGCGCAAGTATAGTTGCGGTCACCTACCAGCCAGCACGGGACGAGCTTGGTATCCTCGTCTAGGGCGACCCAAGTATAGACGCTTCCGTAACCCTGCTTATCCTGAAACCGCTCCGGTACGTTGCGCTCCTTGGAATAGCAGAAGGACCATATCTCGTCAGCCTGGATGCGGCGGCACTTAAGATCGCGCATAACGCGGTCCTGATAGGCGTCGCAGGCGAAGCCTACGTCATGGAGGAGCTTCTGAATCGTGTTTTTTGCGACGCCCGTCATCCGCACGGTCGCACGAATGGACATTCCCTCGCAAAGAGCGGAGAGAACGCGAACGCGGGTGTCCAATGGAAGGCGATTCACCAGGTAAGTATACTTCACCGCTCAAGCATAGTCAAGCAATAAGGTTAATTTCGCTTGTTGCGGTAAGGGCGTCGCTGCGCCTATTAGGGGTCGGTGCAGGAAACGCTAGATAAAGATACGCGCCCGCTTTCGGAATTGCTACGCGATACTGATTTTACCGACCGAAACGCTCGGGCAATACTCGTTTTACGGCTCGTTCGAGAAGCAGCTCTACGTCTTGCTGATTCTCTTTGTCTCGATCAAGCAACATAGCTAAGAGCAGTATTTCGATGGTTTTAAGATGCTCAAGTAACCAGCGGTCAGAATCGTTGTCGCCAGGCTCTTTCATTGCGGAATCCTTCTCGTCGGTAGCGGGGGGAGTGAACCGAATTGATGAGCCTTCCGGAAGGCTTGACCCTGGAAGTTATGTGACCGAAATTCGGCAGGTCCTACGGAATACGCGGAGCGGTCACCTGATTGTGTGCGGCACACTCCTGACAGGTAACGAAGCAACCCGTTTTGTCTGTCAGATAATGGCTGAGCTTGACCAGGCTGAATCCTCGAATGATGCAAGCGTTACAATCCCCGCATAAAAAGTCGTTGTTCCCCCCGTCTAGAAGAAGCGGACCTATGATGATCGTCGCATCGCTGGGAATGTCCGAATAAGAAACAACAAGGCACCTTTGTCGGATGCGTTCAGACATATCATTTACTCCCGCCGCGGTCGCAGTAAGCGTAACTATAGGTTCCGTTAGGGGGCCAGGCGACGCACACCGTCCGCGTTAAGCGATCTATGCGAACCACCCCCACCGTCGCAACCGCCAGGTACTCGTAGCGGAAGAAAAGCTGAAAGACGACGGCAAGAATGATAAAGAACGCAAAGGTCGTAGCGAGAGGCTTCACTCCTCGTCTTTCATCCCCCAGCGTTTACGCGCTGCCTTGATCGCGATCTCGCGCCGACGCTCGGGCGTCAACGCCTCTGCTCGTGCCTTGCCGCCCTTCTTGCCACCTCGGCGACCCAAGGCGACCGCCGCCCGGTTCTTCTTGGGTTTAGCCGCGACGGTTGGCGGCGGCACTAGCCGGAGATCGGGGCGCTCCCCTGCCGTCGCTTCAGCCACAATGCGGAAGGCGTTGGCGTTAATATCGGCGGGAGCTCTCTTTCTTGGGCGCTCAAGCTTCTTTGCCATGGAATGAATCGTACCACGGGAAACTAGTCTCAAGTATAGGTGCGACTAATATCTAAATGACCCACTACCAGGAAGGAGGGGATTATATACTTGACAAACACAGCCTGGTCATTTATGATTAGGGCATGGCAACTAAGCCCCCGGTCCCTACCACGATGCTCGAAGCGGTCCGCACTTTCGCCGACCAGCAGGTTGCCCATGATTTTTTCGTCGCCCTCCGGTGGCCGAATGGGGCTGCCTGCCCCCGGTGCGGTAACGCCCTGGTCAATGCCCTGCCCACCTACCGCCGTTGGTACTGCAAGGAATGTAAGCGCCAATTTACGGCTAAGGTCGGAACGGTTTTTGAGGACTCGCCGATCGGGTTCGACAAATGGCTTCCAGCGATCTGGCTCATTTCGAGCAACCGCAACGGCATCTCGTCGTGCGAATTGGGTCGCGCTCTAGGCGTAACGCAAAAGACGGCATGGTTCATGCTGCACCGCATCCGCACTATGCTTGCCAATGAATCGTTCGAGCAACTTTCGGGCATCATCGAAGCGGACGAAACCTATATCGGTGGTTCGTATTCGAGCAAGCCCAAGTCGGTACGCCGTGGCCGCACGCTAACGTCTGAGCGTTTCACGAATAAGACGGCAGTCTTTGGAATAGTCCAACGGGGCGGCTCGGTTCGCGCCTGGGTGCTTCCTAATGGCCCGACGCGCAAAGCCTTGATGCCGCACCTGCTGAAGAATATCCACCAGGATGCGACGGTTCACACGGACTCGGCTCCGACCTATACCGATCTACCGGAGCATTTCCTACGGCACGCAGCCGTGAACCATTCGCTGGACGAATACGTTCGCGATG
>DASXDV010000084.1:0-2731 GCA_036490465.1 Candidatus Tumulicola sp.
CGGACCAAAGGCGTTCGGCGCAGGCAGCGCGTGCCCGGTGTTGGGACGGTTGAGGCGTTTGGCATAGTAGCTGTCGGTGACGATGTTCTTTACCACGCCGTTCTCGACGAGCGGCAGGCGCATCGTCGGCTGTCCTTCGTAGTCGAACGGCATGCCGGGCGAAAGCGCGTCGGCGTAGTCGTCTCGGAGCGAGAAATGCTCGGAGAAATACTTCCGGTCTAAACCGTCGCTGCAAAACGACGAGCCTTCTTCGTAGGCCTGAGCCGAAAAATGCGGCGTGATGTATGACAATAACTCGCCGAGGGCGGCCGGCTCGAGGATGACCGTCCATTCGCCGGGCTCGACGGATCGCGGCGACGCGCTCTGCCGCACTTTTTCGGCGGCGATCGAACCAACGGCGCCGGCATCGATCGCGCCGGCGGCGTTCGTGTACGCTTCGGCAAATCCGGTCGAATCGGCGCCGTTCATCTTGACGTTGATAGCCGCATCGGTTCCATCGAACGAGGCCAACGCTCCCGACGTGTTCGCAATCGTAATGCCGTTGGACGCGGTCGACGCATAGCCGGCCGACCAATACCCGGAGCCTTCCGCGGTACGGAAGATCGCCTCGCACATCTGGGCGCGTTGTTCCGCGCTCGCTCGTGCGGTTGCTTCGTCGTAGGCTCCGGGCGGCGCCGCGGTCTCGCCACCGCGCGGCAGTTCCGGCGTTTGAGGATCCTTCGGTGCCAGCTTTGCCATCTCGACCGCGCGCGCGACGACGTCGCGCAGCGACGCATCGTCGCGCCGGTTGGTTTGTGCCACGCCGGTGCGACCGTCGACGATCGCGCGCACGGAAACGCCGGTGTCGTCGACGACGACGTTCTGGTTCGACGTTTCGTGCGTGAAGCGCGTCAGCGCGTTGTCGCCCGAACCCACCAGCACCTCGGTCTGCTCCGCGTTGGAAAGCGCGAGGATCGTCTTGGCGAGTGCTTCGCGGTCGGCTTTATTCACGGTAGCCGACCCCGACGGTCACGTTGCGAAAGCGCGCCGGCGCGGTGGCCTGGGTCGTCCGGCCCGTCTGCATCGGTTCGCCCTTCCCGCAGTTGGGCGTTCCCCACGCGAACCACGACTTCTCGTCCGCGACGGCATCGCACGAGTTCCAAAACTGCGGCGTCATGCCCGCATACGTCGGATTCTTCACCAATCGTCCGCGCTTGCCGTTCTTGATTTCCCATGCCATCTCGCATCCGAACTGAAAGTTAAGCCGCCGGTCGTCGATCGACCACGAGCGATTGCTCTCCATGTACAGGCCGTCTTTAACGTCGTCGAAGAGGTTCTCGAACGGCACGTTGCCGGGCAGCAAGCTCAAGTTGCACATGCGGATCATCGGGACGAACTCCCAACTCTGCGCGCGCACGCACGCGTTGCTCTCGCGTCCGATCGATCGAGCCGTGTCGTTGCTCATCTCGTAACCGGCTAACGTTCCGGTGCGAACGATGTCCGACGAGATCGACTTCGTCCCTTCGTCGTCGTACCCGCAGGTCGCCATGCCGCGCGGCATCGTGTTGTCGATTACGATCGTGACGTTGTCGGACCCGTACTTGAGCTTTCCGACTTGGTCGATTTCGAGAAAGCTCGTTCCCGAGAAGTTGGCTTCCCAACCCATCACGCGGTCGAGTTCGGCGGGATGGCCGCACGACTCGTGGATTTGCAGCGACATCTGCGAACCGCCGAGGATGATATCGAAGGTGCCGCTCGGGCATTGCGGCGCGCGAAGCAACGCGAGCGCCTCATCGCCGATTCGCGGCGCGCCCTCAATCAGCTTGGCTTGGCGAACGACTTCCCAACCGCCGCTGTTGTACAGCCCGTTGTCACCCGGATACGAGCGCACTTGCACGTCGCCGGCGGCAACGGCCATGGCTTCGAGGCCGGAGCCGGTTTGCCGTATCTGCTGTTCGATTCGCGAGCCGATCGTGCTGTAGAAGATCTTGTCGGTGCGCCACAGATCGAGCCAGGCCCGGCCGACCGCAATATCCGGCCCCGCGTGAAGCAGACGCTCCGCCTCCAGTAGCAACGCGACTCGCTCGCCGAGGGGTATGGTCGCCGGATCGAGCTCCATCGGCGTGACGAACGTGTCGACGTAGGCGCGTTCGGGCGGGCTGCCGATACGGCGCCGCCCGATTGCCGCGCCGGCGCGGGCGATCTCGACGGCTCGCGCGGCGGCGGCGTCGACGCCGGCATGGGTGAGGTCGGCGGCCGCGGCAAAACCCCAGGCACCGTCGACGAGGGCGCGGATTCCGTAGCCGCTGCTCGTACCATCCGTCAGCGTTGCGACGACGCCGTTGCGAACCTCGATTCGCTCGGATCGGGCGACTTCGAAGCGAATATCGGCATAGTCTGCCCCACGCGACTTCGAAGTGTCGAGCGCGCGAGCGGCTAGGGCATCGAACTCCATAGGGCGCTATTAGGGCTTGCACGGCGCCCGCCCTTCGGGACGGCGTCCGCGCGGTTTTGCACTACTTTCTGCACAATTGCTTAACGCAGAAGCAAAGGTCCGGCCGCCATCCATCGAACATGCCGCAATAACCTACGCTACGTTCTCGAAGAGGCTCGCACACATGATTAAGAAAGCGGCTTTCGGTCTGTTACTGGCGGCGTTCGTACTCCCGTTCGCAACGTTGCCCGCTCGCGCCGACGAGCATACGTTTAAGATCACGAACAACGGCGGTCACCAAGTCGACCACATTCACAT
>DASXDV010000102.1:0-2830 GCA_036490465.1 Candidatus Tumulicola sp.
GGAGGTGGCCGAGCGGATCGTCGAGGGCAAGCTCAATAAGTGGTTCGAAGAGCGCTGCCTGCTCGATCAGCCGTTCGTGAAGGACGACGCACTCAGCGTGGGCGACCTCATAAACGGGGCGATTGGCGCGCTCGGCGAAAAGATCGGCGTGCGACGCTTCACGAAGTACGCGCTCGGGGAATAGTTAGCTGTGCTCTCCGGCCGGCCGAGGTTCTCGCGAGTTCTGCTGAAGATCTCCGGCGAGGCGTTTTCCGGCGAGCAGGCCGGCGTCGACGTGAATACTACGCGCGCGATGGCCGAACAAATCGCCGAGGTGAGCCGGAGCGGCGTCTCGATCGCGGTGGTCGTCGGCGGCGGGAATATCTGGCGCGGCAAGGTTCACGAAGAGGCGGGCATGGACCGGGCCACCGCCGATTACATGGGAATGCTGGCGACGGTCATCAACGCGCTGGCGCTGCAGGACGCGCTCGAACGGATGGGCGTCCCCTCGCGCGTCCAAACGGCGATCGCGATGCATCAAATCGCGGAGCCCTATATCCGGCGCCGCGCGATCAGGCACTTGGAAAAAGGCCGGATCGTCATTTTTGCAGCCGGAACCGGGAATCCGTATTTCACCACCGACACGACCGCCGCGCTGCGAGCCGTTGAAGTCGGCGCCGAGGCGATCCTGAAGGCGACCAAGGTCGACGGGATCTATTCGGCGGACCCGAAAAAAGATCCGTCGGCGACGCGTTTCGACACGCTGGAGTATATGGACGTCCTGCAGCGTGGCTTGGAAGTGATGGATTCGACGGCGATGGCGCTGTGCATGGACAACGCGCTGCCGGTAATCGTTTTCGATATGGCCGTTCCGGATAACATCCGGCGCGTCATTTGGGGGGAGGCCATCGGAACCTACGTCGGCGGCCCGCAGAGTGCGCGCGTCGTCGCGGCTAGGAGTTCGTAAATGACCGATTCGTACTTTCGCGACGTCGAAAGCCGCATGGGGAAATGCGTCGAGGCGACGCGGGCCGAGTTCGCATCCATTCGTACCGGACGCGCGACGCCGGCCCTGCTCGACCGGCTGCACGTCGAGGCCTACGGACAACCCGTTCCTCTCAAACAGGTGGCCGGCGTTTCGGTGCCCGATTCGCGAACGCTGCTGGTCACGGCTTGGGACAAGGGCGTCGTGGGCGACATCCGCAAGGCGATCGAAAAGAGCGACCTCGGGCTGACTCCGAACGTCGATGGCGCGGCCATTCGCCTCAGTATTCCGCCGCTGAACGAAGAGCGCCGCAAAGAGCTCGCCAAGGTGGTAAAGAAAAAAGCCGAAGACGGTAAGATTGCCGTCCGCAACGTTCGTCACAAGGCTCACGACGAACTCAAGACGCAGCAGAAAAACGGCGAGATCACCGAGGACGACAACAAGCGCCTTCAAGAGTCGCTCCAAAAACTCACGGACCGGTACGTGAAGGAAATAGATGCTTTGGTTGCCGCCAAAGAAAAAGAGATAATGGAAGTGTGAACGAGTTGACGTTGATGGTCGAAGTGCAGGCGCGCCGAACGCTGGACGCACGTCGCCTCCGGCTGTCGGTGCTCGCTCCGTTCGGCGCGTGGCTGGGCTGCGGAACCCTGCGGGTCTTGCGTTTGAGAGCCAATTCCGACGAAACGGTCGACGTCGTCGCGGGCTACGACTCGTACGAACGGATCCCCGGCGACGTGCCCGCGAGCGCCGGCTCGGCGGAGTCGCGGTGATCGATGCAGCGCTCCCGTTAGTCGAAAGCGCGCTCGGGCCGCTGCCTCGCCACGTCGCCATCGTCATGGACGGGAACCGGCGCTGGGCGAAGCGGCGCGGCCTTCCCGCCATCGAAGGTCATCGCCGCGGGATTGCGTCGCTGCGCGCGGCCACTCGGGCCGCCAGCGATCTGGGAATCGAGGCGCTTACGGTCTACGGCTTCTCGACCGAGAACTGGAATCGCGACGCGCGCGAGATTTCGCTGCTATTCGATTTGTGCGTGTACTTCGCGCGAAACGAACTGGCCGAGCTCGCCCGTAACGACGTTCGCGTCCGGGTCATCGGGGATTGGGAATCGCTGCCCCCGGCGCCGCGCCGCGCGCTGGCCGAGCTGCAGGACCAAACGGCGGCCAACGGCGGCTTGCGCCTGAACTTGGCGGTCAACTATTCTTCGCGGGCGGAACTGGGTCGCGCCGTCAAGCGAATCGCCCGCGACGTCGCTGCCGGGAACGTTCTTCCCGACGACGTCGACGAAGCGTTGGTGACGCGCTATCTGTACACGGCCGATCTTCCGGATCTCGATCTGTTGATTCGCCCCGGCGGCGAACGGCGGCTCTCGAACTTTTTACTCTATCAAGCCGCGTATGCCGAACTCGTGATGACCGACGTGTTCTGGCCGGATTTCGCGCGAGACGACTTCGTTCGAGCGGTCCTCGAGTACCAACAGCGCGAGCGGCGGTTCGGGGGAGCGTGAGCTCGCCGGAGGCGATGGCCCCGGCGGCGGCGCAGCGCCGCAATCCGATTACGCTGCGCCGAGTGGTCGTCGGTGCGATCGTCGCGATCATTGGCCTCGGCTGCGTCGTCGTTCCGTGGACCTTCTACGCGCTGGTGCTGGCGATCGGCTTGGCGAGCATCTACGAACTCAATGCGCTGTGCACCAAGAAAGGCCAGCCGCTCGAATATCCGGTGGCGCTGGCCGGGGTGTGCGCGTACGTGACCATGGCGGCCTTCGGGGAACTGCACAAGTGGGAAGGCGTCCTGCTGGCGGGCATCGTGATCGTGGCGTTCTGGATCGGCATGTACGGCGAGCAAAAGGGCTATTTTGCGCGTACCGCC
>DASXDV010000126.1:0-15115 GCA_036490465.1 Candidatus Tumulicola sp.
TTTGCGAGAAGTGCAAGCTGCCGACGCGTTTGCGCCACGTGCGCACCACCGAGGGCCTGCTGCGCCGCGCCTGCGCGCGCTGCGGCGAGCCCGCGCGCGAATCCGCGAAGGGGGCCTGAGATGAGCGCACGGCTACGCGACAAATACGAAGGCAGCGTCCGCAAGCAGCTGCAGGACCGTTTCGGCTATGCAAACGTCAACCAGATTCCAAAGTTTGCAAAGGTCGTCGTGAACATGAGCGTCGGCGACGCGATCGCGAATCCGAAATCGCTCGACGCCGCGGTAGCGGAACTGGCCGCCATCACCGGCCAGAAAGCGATCGTCACCAAGGCGCGCAAGTCCATCGCCGCGTTCAAGTTACGCGAGGGGATGAACATCGGTGCGAAGGTGACCCTGCGGGGGCAGCGGATGTACGTGTTCCTCGACAAGCTTTTCAACGTCGTGCTTCCGCGTATCCGCGATTTTCGCGGGTTGCCCGCGAAGTCGTTCGACGGACGCGGCAACTACAATCTGGGACTGCGCGAGCAGCTGGTTTTTCCGGAGATCAACTACGATAAGGTAGACAAGGCGCGCGGCATGGACATCACGATCGTTACGACGGCGAAGACCGACGAGGAGGCCTCCGAGTTCTTGGTCGCGATGGGACTTCCGCTACAGAAGGGACGCGGTTAGATGGCTAAGACGAGCATTATCGTTAAATCGCTTCGTGCTCCGAAATTCGGAGTTCGCCGGCACAATCGCTGCCGGGTCTGCGGCCGCCCGCGCGGTTTTCTCCGCAAATTTGCGATGTGCCGCATTTGTTTTCGCGAGAACGCGCACAAAGGCGTGGTCCCGGGCGTAACCAAGGCGTCGTGGTGAGAAGGGAAGGGGAGTAGATAAATGGCGGTAACCGACCCAATTGCCGATATGCTCACGCGGATCCGCAATGCAAACACGGCCAACCACAAATCGGTCGACGTTCCGGCGTCGCGTTCGAAACAGGCGATCGCAAAGATCCTGATGGACGAGGGCTTCATCGAAACCTTCGAGCGCGTCAGCGAAGGCCCTCAGGGGACGATTCGCATCCAGCTCAAGTACGGCCCCGAGAAGGAAAAGGTCATTACGGGGCTGCGAAGGATTTCGCGTCCCGGCCTGCGCGTGTATACGGGCAAGTCGGAAATCCCGCGCGTTCTCGGCGGTCTCGGCTTGGTGATCATTTCTACGCCGCAGGGCATCATGTCGGGCAAGCGGGCTAAAAAGGCCGGCGTCGGCGGCGAAGTCCTGGCATACGTGTGGTAGAGGAAAGCTAAAAGAACATGTCTCGCATAGGGAAGCTACCCGTTTCCGTGCCCTCCGCCGTCGTCGTGACGCTGGACTCCGGCGCCGTCGTGGTAAAGGGTCCGAAGGGCGAACTGCGTCAGGAGATTCTTTCGCGGGTGGTCGACGTCAGGCTCGAAGACGGTCGCGTGGTCGTCGAACGTAAGGGAGACGCCAAGGAACATCGCTCGGCCCACGGTCTGACCCGAACGCTGATCGCCAATATGGTCGAGGGCGTCAGCAAAGGATTTCGCAAGAGCCTCGAGCTTCAGGGCGTCGGCTATCGCGTCGCCAAAGCCGGCGAAAAGCTGAACCTGAGCCTGGGTTACTCGCATCCCGTCGTGTTCGAAGCGCCCAGCGGCGTCGCGCTTTCGATCGAGGGTCAGAACAAAATCCACGTCGACGGGATCGACAAGCAAGCCGTCGGTCAGGTCGCGGCGGAAATCCGGCGTCTGCGGCCGCCCGAGCCCTACAAAGGTAAGGGCATTCGGTACGCAGGCGAGCAGATTCGCAAGAAACTCGGGAAGGCCGGAAAGGCTGGGAAGAAGTAATGCCGCAGACTTCGAGGGACGACGCACGGCGGACGCGTCACGCGCGCTTACGCAAAAAGATTTCCGGTACTCCGGAACGGCCGCGCCTGCTCGTCCGCCGCACGCTGCACCATATTTACGCGACGGTCGTAGACGATCGCCGCGGTCAGACGCTGGCGGCGGCATCGACCGCAGATAAGTCGGTCGCAGCCGATTTGAAATCGAGAACCAACGTCGCGGCCGCTAAGGCCGTCGGCGCGGCGATTGCCGCCAAGGCGGCAGCCGCCGGTATCCGCGAGGTCGTCTTCGACCGGGGCGGTTACAAATATCACGGACGCGTGCGGGCACTTGCCGACGCGGCACGCGAAGCGGGGCTAACCTTTTAATGCAATATCGTGGGGGTCGCGATCGCGACAATAGTGGATTCGACGAAACCGTCGTGCGGGTCAATCGCGTGGCCAAGGTCGTCAAAGGCGGCAAACGATTCAGTTTCAGCGCGCTGGTCGTCGTGGGCGATCGGAAGGGGAAGGTCGGCTTCGCGATCGGGAAGGCGGGCGAAGTCCCCGAAGCCATCCGTAAAGGCGTCGAGCAAGCCCGCAAGAGTTTGGTGACCGTTCCGATGGTCGAGAAGACGATTCCGCACGAGGTCCGCCACCAGGTTGGGGCGGCGTCCGTGCTGCTCAAACCGGCGGCGCCCGGGACCGGCGTGATCGCCGGCGGTTCGATGCGCGCCGTGCTTGAGCTTGCCGGCATTCACGACATCCTGACCAAGTGCCTCGGAACGACGAATCCGATCAACGTCGTCATGGCGACGGTCGCCGCACTCAATTCGCTCCGCACCGCAGAGCAAGTGGCGAGCTTGCGCGGTAAGACCGTCAAAGACATCTATGCGGCGTAGCGCCGATCCGAGCGAGAAAAAGAAATGGCAGAAGTAAAAGGCAAGACCGGAAAAAAAACCGTCGCTAGCGCCAAGCCGGACGCGCGGCCCGGGCTCAAGCTCGGCGCGCTCAAACCCGCTCCCGGGAGCCGGCCCAAACGTCAACGGATCGGACGCGGACACGGTTCGGGCATGGTCAAGACCGGCGGCGAGGGCGGCAAAGGGCAAACCGTACGCTCGGGCGGCGGGAAGGGACCGGCTTTCGAAGGCGGTCAGACACCGTGGGAACGCCGCCTGCCGCATCGGCGCGGCTATTCGCAAAAAGCGCGCGACATCGGACACTTTCGCTCGCGGCTCGCCGTGGTGAATTTGCATCAGCTGGCCGCCTGGGATCCGGAGCTGGAGATTTCGCCCGAAGCGCTCAAGGAAAAGGGCTTACTCAAATCGTTGCTCGACGGCGTAAAGGTTCTCGGCGGCGGTAGGGCCGGCAAGAGTCTGCCGGCCGGTCTTCGGTTTCGCGACGTGCTGTTCTCGGCCGGTGCTCGGGAAGCGTTGACGGCCGCGGGCGCGACGATGCCGGACGCGCCGTCCGAGCCGGAGCACTAGCTTGCTCACCAACCTTCGGGCGGCGATGCTCGTTCCGGAGATCCGGCAGCGGATCTTCTTCGTGCTGTTTGCTTTTGCGTGGTTCGTCTTCATGATCCACGTTCAGCTCCCCAACGTCGACGAAAGCGCCTGGCAGCGGGTGCTGCAAAGCGGCGCGTTTTACAACCTGCTAGGGTTTCTTTCCGGCGGCGCGTTGCAAAAGCTGTCGGTCATCGCGATGGGCATCACCCCGTACATCAATGCTTCGATCATCATGCAGCTGATGACGGTCGTGCTGCCCCAGCTCGAGGAGTTGGCCAAGAAAGGCGGCGAGGAAGGCCGCAAGAAGATCAGCCAGTACACGCGCTGGCTCACGATCGTGCTGGCCACCATGCAGGGGACCTTCATGGCCAATGCCATGGAGAAGTCCAACGTATTCTACGACCACAGTATCTGGTATCTGCTCTTCGCCATCGTCGCGATGGTGGCGGGCACGATGTTCTTGATGTGGCTCGGCGAGCAGATTAGCGACAAAGGCATCGGTAACGGCGTATCCCTGATTATCTTTATCGGGATCGTGCTGCGCTACCCGACGTACGTCACGCAGACGCTTACTTCGACGACGCAGGGAGCGGAATCGATTCTGAACATCGTGCTCTACGTGGCGATCGCGCTGATCATCATCGTCTCCATCATCTTCCTATATCAAGGGCAGCGGCGAGTCCCCGTCCAGCAAGCGCGGCGGACCGTCGGCCGCAAGATGTTCGCGGGCCGCTCGACCTACATTCCCCTGCGCCTCAACAATGCGGGCGTGATTTCGATTATCTTTGCAATCTCGATCCTGCTGCTGCCGCAGCAGGCGCTCTCGTGGTTCGCCCATACGGGAGCTAAAGCGGCGTACTTCCCGCTCCTCGGACCGTTCGAGTTCCCGCTCAACGCGGCCGCCTGGTCGGAGACGTTTAGCGTCTACTTTTCGCCCAACGGGCTGCTGTACAACCTCGTGTACTTCCTGTTGGTCGTCGTCTTCACGTTTTTCTATAGTTCGGTCGTACTCAACACCCGCGACGTGGCCGACAATTTGAAGAAGACCGGCGCTTTCATCCCGGGCATCCGGCCGGGACAGCCGACGGTCGACTACCTCAATAAGATTCTGATGCGGATCACGACCGCGGCGGCGATCTACTTGGGCCTGTTGGCCGTGCTTCCCGGCGCCTTGCAGCGCGGGCTTTCGGTCACGACGTTTTATCTCGGCTCGACCTCGCTGCTGATCGTGGTGGGCGTCGCGCTGGACACGATCACCCAGATCGAGGCGCGGTTAGCGATGCGCGACTATCGCGGCTTCATAAAGCGGTAACGCGCGGTGCGGCTGATCTTTCTCGGACCCCCGGGCGCGGGCAAGGGCACACAAGCGCGAATTCTCGAGCAGCGCTTCGGCGTCCAGCAAATATCGACCGGCGACATTTTGCGCGAACATCGGGCCGCGGGCACGGACCTCGGCAAGCGAGCCGAATGGTACATGCAGCGAGGCGAGCTCGTGCCAGACGACTTGATCGTGAATATGATCGTCGGCGAACTGGCGCGGCATCCGACGGGCTTCGTGCTCGACGGCTTTCCGCGCACCGTCGCGCAGGCGGAAGCCTTCGACAGGATGCTCGCGCGCGAGGGATGGGCGCTCGACGGCGTCGTGTCTTTCGAGACGGACCGCGCCACGCTGGTCCGGCGCTTGAGCGCTCGATGGTCGAATCCGCGCAGCGGCCGAACCTACAACGCGCTGACGAATCCGCCCAAGGTGGCCGGGATCTGCGACGACGACGGGGGCCCGTTGATTCAGCGCGTCGACGATTTGCCCGAAACCGTAGCGAAGCGACTCGACGTTTACGACGCTCAGACCCGCCCCTTGATCGAATACTACCGCAAGCGCGGAAAGCTCGTGGAAATCGACGGCCTCAAGAGCGTCGACGACGTCGCCGCCCAGATTGCGGCTGCGATCGCGATGGAACGGGCAGGCTAGTGGTAGCGCTAAAGTCCGCCCGCGAGATCGAAACGATGCGGCGCAGCGGGAAGATAACCGCCTCGGTCCTGACCGGCTTGCTGAAAGCCGTCCGGGCCGGCATGACGACCGGCGAGCTCGACGCGATGGCCGAACGAGGCATCCGGGAACGCGGCGGCATTCCGACGTTCAAAGGTTATCACGGATTCCCCGGATCGATTTGTGCCTCGGTCAACGACGAGGTCGTCCATGGAATCCCCGGTTCGCGCGTGTTGCGCGATGGAGATTTGCTCTCGATCGACATCGGCACGACGCTGGATGGCTACGTCAGCGATAGCGCCGCCACGGTCGGCGTCGGCGCGATCTCGGCCGCAGCCGCGCATTTGCTGGACGTGACGCAGGAGTGTCTCATGCTCGGTATCGCCCAAATGCGCTCGGGAATGCACGTTGGGGACATTGGGGCCGCGGTCGCGGCGCACGCGCAGGCAAGCGGCTTCGGAGTCGTTCGAGAACTCGTCGGGCACGGGGTCGGGCGCGAGATGCACGAGGAGCCGCAAGTGCCCAACTACGGCACGCGAGGGACCGGAATGGAGCTTCGTCCCGGGCTGGTGCTGGCGGTCGAGCCGATGATCACGCAGGCCGACCACCGGGTGAACGTTCTCGCCGACGGCTGGACAGTCGTCACGGCGGATGGTAAACTCGCAGCGCACTTCGAACATACGATCGCCGTTACGGACGAAGGGCCCCGGATCCTGACGCTTCGCGACTTTGCGGAACGCCCGGAAGCCGAACGCTATCGCCCACCCCAGGAGGTTCCCGTATGAAGGTCAGGCCTTCGGTCAAACGAATTTGCGAAAAATGTAAGATCATACGGCGCCACGGCAAGGTGCGCGTGATCTGCGACGTCAACCCCAAGCACAAACAGGTTCAGGGGTAGAAGGATAGTTATGGCTCGTATCGCCGGTATCGATCTCCCACGCGAAAAGCGAATCGAGGTCGCCCTTACCTACATCTACGGCATCGGGCCGACGACTGCGAGAAAGCTGATCGACCGCGCCGGCCTCAGCCTCGACCTGCGCGTCAAGAGCATGACCGAAGACGATGAAAAGAAACTTCGCGATGCGATCGATGCGTTGCAGCTTCGCGTCGAAGGCGACCTTCGCCGCGAGGTTCAGGGCAATATCAAGCGATTGATGGACATCGGCTGCTACCGCGGCGTCCGTCATCGGCGCGGCCTCCCCGTCCGCGGCCAACGTACGAAGACCAACGCGCGCACGCGCAAGGGTCCCAAACGCACCGTCGCCGGTAAGAAAAAGGTAGCCGCCAAGAAGTAGCCGCGCGAGGCTTGCGTGATTTACGTCGGGACCTGCGGGTTTTCGTATCGGGATTGGATTGGTTCGTTCTATCCGCCTCGAACCAGGCCCGGCGACATGCTGTCGCTGTACGCCCAGAGCTTTCGCGCCGTCGAGATCGACTCCAGCTACTACGGCGTTCCGTCGCCGCGGAGCGTCGAATCGATGGCGGCCCGGACCCCGTCCGGCTTTCGATTTAGCTTCAAGGCGCCCCAAACCGTCACGCACCCAGCCGAGCCGGCGCCCGGGCGCGTGCACGACGACGCTAAGGCGCTCGTTGCCGCAGTAGCGCCGGCGGTCGCGGCCGGAAAGCTCGCCTGCGTCCTCGCGCAGTTTCCAAACGCTTTCAAACCCGAACCCGATCGCGAGGACTACGTGCGCCGGGTCGTCGACGCGTTCGACGGTCTCCCGGTGGTCGTGGAGTTTCGCAACCGGCAGTGGCAACGGCCGCAGACGATCGCGCTTCTGAACGAAATCGGAGCCGGCTATGCCAACGTCGACCTCCCGCGCCTCGAGGGTATGCTGGGAACTTCGTCCGACGTGACCGGCGCGCTGGGATACGTGCGCTTCCACGGACGTAACGCGAAGACGTGGTGGAAAGGCAGCAACGTGACCCGCTACGACTACCTCTATTCGGAAAGCGAACTCGTGCCGTGGGCCGATCGCATCGCCGAAATCCAAGCGCAGAGCGGCGACACGTACGCGTTTTTCAACAATCACGCCAACGGCCAGGCGCCCCGTAATGCCGAAACGATCGTTGCGCTTCTCGACGGACGCTACGGGAAGCGCGCGCGGGAGTTCGTCGCGCACGCCGCCGGAAGGCAGCGTCGTCAGCCGGCGCTGCTCGGATTGGTCGTCCAGTGAAGGCGGTCGTGACGGCGGGCGGCCGCGTTGAGGGCGAGTACGCGCGCGAGGCCGGGACGGCGGTCAAAGCGCTGGCAGCAGTGCGCGGCGCGACGATGCTCGACCGCATCCTCGATGCGCTGCGAGGGGCCGGGGTAACGCGCCTCGCGGTCGTGGGCGGAGCGGAGGTGCGGGCCGCGTGCGGGCATCGCGTCGAGTTGATCGTCGACGAGGGCGCGTCGGGAAGCGCGAACGTCCTGCGCGCGCTGGACGTCTGGCCGGACGACGATGGGGAACCCTTACTGTACGCCACCAGCGACCTTCCCTACGTGACGGCCGCCGCGGTGACCGACTTCGTGCGCCGTTCCCCCCCAAGCGCGCTCTGCGTCGCGCTCGCCGAACACGCAGTTTTCGAGCACCGCTTTCCCGCGGCGCCGCCCTTCGGCATTACGCTCGCGCGCGAGCGCGTGGTCAATGGCGGCGTTTTCTCGATCCCGCCGGGAAGCTGTGCTCGGCTGGGGCAAATCGCAGGCGCGTTTTTCGAGTCGCGTAAGCGGCCGTGGCGGATGGCCACGCTGGTCAGTCCGTTCGCGCTGCTGCGCTTGGCTTTCGGACGTTTGCGAATTACGGAAGTAGAGACGCTGGCCGGGAAGATCGCCGGAGTTCCGGCGGTGGCGCTGAGAAACTGCGCGCCCGAACTCGGCTACGATGCCGACACCCTGCTCGAGTACCGGTACGCATGTCGCAACGCCTAGTGCGTTCGCCAAACCTGCTGCGGCTCGGGTTGTTCTGGCTCGGCATTCAGGCGGTTTGGGGGGCTTTGCTCGGGATCTCGCTGCAGGCGCGTACCATCGAGCTGGTTACGGGAAGCGGTGCGTTGATTTCGTACGGGCGGCTCGCCACCGCCGGCGCGTTCGTCGCCGCGATCGTCCAGATCGGCGTCGGTCCGTGGTCGGATGCGCGTCGCGCGCGCGGAAGCCGCCGGATCGAGTTCTACGTCGCCGGGGCGTTGGCGGGTGCGGCGGCCATCGGCTTTTTCTACGGCGCGCAAAGCTTCGCGGTTCTCTGCGTCGCGTTCGTCGGGGTGCAAGCCGCGCTGAACTTCGCCATCGGTCCGTATCAGGCGATTATTCCCGATGCCGTCGAGCGCGCGCGTTTCGGATCCGCATCCTCGTGGATGGCCGCGCTGCAGAGTGCCGGCAATGCAATCGGCGCCGTCTGCGCGGCGTTCGTCAACGACGCGCGGATCCTCGCGGGATCCCTCGCCATTCTCTTGCTCGGCACGGGCGCCGCGACGTGCGCCGAAGTACGCGGCGCGACGCTCCAAGCGTCGCCGCCCCGGCAGCCGATTCGGATCACGCGCGCGTTCGTCGATCTATTCGTTTCCCGCGCGCTGGTGTACGTCGGCTTTTATACGCTGTTGGATTATCTGTTGTTTTACGTGCGCTCGGGGCTCTCAGCTTCCGTGGCGGAGGCCAAGGCCCAAAGCGGCATTTTAATTCTCGCGTTTACGCTGGTCGGTACGTTGGGCGCCGCGCTCGCAGCGCGGCCGAGCGATCGCGTCGACAAGCGCTTGGTCGCGACCGTCGGAGGCGGTATAGTCATCGCCGGACTGGCGCTATTCGTCGGCGCGCACGGTATGGCCGGCGCCGCAATTGCGACGTTGGTGGCAGGCGCCGGGTGGGGAATATTCCTGGTGGCCGACTGGGCCATTGCCTGCCGCATTCTACCCGCGGGAGCGCTCGCTACGACGATGGGCATTTGGAATCTGGCGCTGATCTTACCGCAGATTATCGCACCCGCGCTGACCACTGCCGTATTGAGCCGGCTAGCGCTAGCAACGGGACCGCAAGGACCTCGCGCCGCGTTCGTGTTGGCTATATGTGAGACTTTTGTTGGAATTGCGTGGCTATGGCGTTTATCTCGTAGCGCGATAGGGGAATAAGCGGTATCGTGCATGGTGCGCGGCGGCGAGCGCTTCGGTGCGAAGCTCCGCGCAGAGCAAAACACCTAAGGAGGCATTCGTGAAACGACTGAGCACCGGGGTCCTCGCGGCGCTGATTTCAGCGGCGTGCGGTCTCAACGCGGTAGCGGCTCCGTCGAGTGCGCAAACGACTGGAAACACCGGAAACAGCGTTGCGCAGACGGGGACCACGCCGGCGGCGAACTTCGGAACTCCGCCGTCGGGTCAGATACCGATTCTCTATAACGATCATCACGTGTACAGCAAACCCGACGTCCTAAAACAAGGACGCGTTTTGGCCGCCCTCGTGAAGAACGGCACGCTGCTCATTCCCCTGCGCTCGATGTTCGAGCAAATGGGAGCGACGGTGTCGTACGATGCGGGCAGCAAAACGGCAACGGTTTCCAAACCCGGATCCGAGGTCAAAGTGACCGTCGGTAAACCGGAGGTCCTCATCAACGGCGAATCGCGTCCGCTGGACGTCCCGCCGATCATCTATCAGGGCAACGTGCTCGTACCGGTCCGCGTCATTTCGGAAGGTATGGGTGCGTACGTGCAGTGGGTTCCGGATAAGCGTCTGGTCGTCGTTCGGTATATTCCGGCGACGCCGCCGCCCCCGCCGGCCACCGCCGCACCGCCGCCGCCGCCGCCGACGCCTACGCCGGCTCCGATCGTGGCGCCCTATAAGGACATTTTCGTGGCGGGCGACTACATCATCTCGCCCAAGGTCTATAACGAGTTCAGCCCGGGCAACACCGGCAACAGCTCGTACGCGGTCAGAGGAGCGCTGGAGTTCGACGCGCTCAACATTCCGTGGATGGTCGAAGGATCGTTCGAACAGTTCGGATACCCGCACAATTGCGGAACGACGTCGACGACCACCGCGATCGACCCGCAGTGTATGGTGACGACGATCGGCAACACGGGTCAGACCTTCGTTCCGGCCTTCACGGCGCGCGACACCGACGTCGACGCTCGGCTGGGCATCCGGGTTTTGAATCCGCGAGTCTACATCGGCGTCGGATATCTGTGGCGCTCGACGAACTACGGCTATCCGAACATGAACGGCCTCGGATTCGGCATCGAGAAACTGCCGGATCTCAATCAGCCGCTTTCGTTCTTCGGTAACTTCTGGTACTACCCGCAGATCAAAGGCACGTTAGGCGCGACCGACCTCGAGTACAACATGTACAAGTACCAGGCCGGCGTGAACTACGTAATCGGCGGCAGTCCGGTATTCATCGAAGCCGGTTGGATGGGAGACAATCTCACCAACAAGCTTAACGCACCCGCTACGTCGACGGCGAACGGACCGTTCGTCGGCCTGGGCGTCAAGTTCTAAGACAAACGTCGGATCTCTAAGCGTACCTAAAAGCGGGCCTCGGCTAGTAGCCGGGGCCCGCTTGCTTTTCCAGTTGCGCGAGCGGGGGCTTCGTGGCATAGTGGGCGTAAGGAATCGACCAAATTCAGTAGTCTTTGCACCTGCTTAGGAGGCAAATCCGTGAAATCAGCCAGCACCGGGTTGCTCGCCGCGCTGATCGTCGTTGCCGCTTCGCTCGGCGCCGTCGCGGCTCCATCCCATACCGGCAACGGCGTCGCACAGGCGGGATCGCCGCCGGCTCCAAACTTCGGGACTCCGCCGTCGGGGCAAATCCCGATTCTCTTCAACGATCACCACGTTTATACCAAACCCGACGTTCTCAAGCAGTCGCGCGTCCTCGCCGCGCTCGTTAAAAACGGCACGCTCTTGATCCCCCTGCGCTCGATGTTCGAGCAAATGGGCGCGACCGTATCGTACGATGCGGGCAGCAAGACCGCGACCGTCTCCAAGCCGGGCGCGGAGGTCAAGGTGACCGTCGGCAAACCCGAAGTGCTCATTAACGGCGAGTCGCGTCCGCTCGACGTTCCGCCGATCATCTATCAAGGCAACGTGCTCGTGCCGGTTCGCGTCCTTTCGGAAGGAATGGGCGCCTACGTGCTGTGGGTGGGTAATCAGCAGCGAGTCGTCGTCGTGCGCTATCTCCCGGCCACGCCGCCGCCGCCGCCGCCGCCGACCGCGGCTCCGACGCCTCCCCCGACGCCGGCACCAACGCCGAAGCCGGCGTACAAAGACCTATTCGTCGCCGGCGACTACATTATTTCGCCGAAGGTTTACAACCAGTTCGCCAACGGAGCCCAAGGAAACGCTTCCTGGATGGTCCGCGGCGCCATGGAATTCGACCTGTTCAACCTTCCATGGATGATCGAAGGCGACTATCACAACTGGCAGTACCCGCACGACTGCGGCGTTGCTCAGAACGTCGCGACGCCGGGCAATGCGGGGCAATGTTTCGTCACGGCGATCGGCAGCCGCTTCACCACGTACGTTCCGGCATTTACGGCGGTGAACCGGGACGTCGACGTTCGCTTGGGCTTTCGGATTTTCAATCCGCGCGTCTACATCGGCGTCGGTTACATCTGGACTTCGAATAACTTCGGCTACCCGAACATGAACGCGGTCGGCGGCGGCATCGAAAAACTCCCCGATCTCGACCAGGCGTTCTCGTTCTACGGCAGCGTCTGGTACTATCCGAACCTCAGCGGAACGTACACCAACAACGCGATCACGCCGCCGTTCCCGAAGACGTACGGCGTCGGATACAACTTGCTCAAGTACCAGGTTGGTATCGACTGGGTGGTATTCGGTCCGGTCTTCCTGGATGCCGGCTGGACCGGCGAGAACGGAGCCAATAAGAACAACGCTCCGATCTCGTATAGCCTCAACGGTCCTTACGTCGGTCTGGGCCTGAAGTTCTAGGCGATCTCGCGACCCAATCCCGAAAAGCAAGCAAGGCCCGGCTCGATGCCGGGCCTTGCGCTTGGGGCCCAGGCTGGGGTAGAATGACGGCTTGTGGCGCCTTCTCTCCGGCGTCCGCGGCAAGCCCCGGCAACCGTCTCCGGGAAAAAAACGAACGCAATCGCCGTGCGTTCGCGGCATCAGATCCCTAAGCGGGGTCGAGGCGACGACACCCCGTCGTTCGGGGAAGGATAATCGGTCCGTGCGTTCGCGACGGACCCTCGGAGATTTCGCTTGGCTGCCAAGAAGCAAACGAAGACGCGCCGCAAGCGCGAGATAAAGAACGTGCAGTCGGGCGTGACCCACGTGCACGCCTCCTTTAACAATACGATCGTCACGATCAGCGACCCGCACGGAAACGTCGTTTCGTGGGCCTCCGCCGGCAACCTCGGGTTCAAGGGATCGAAGAAGTCGACGCCCTTTGCCGCTCAGATGGCCGCCGAAGCCGCCGCCCGCAAAGCGATGGATCACGGCATGAAGTCGACCGAAGTGCTCGTCAAGGGTCCCGGCGGCGGACGCGAAGCCGCGATTCGCTCGCTCCAGGCCGCGGGCCTCGAAATCACGATGATCAAAGACGTTACGCCCATTCCCCACAACGGATGCCGCCCGCCTAAACGGCGCCGCGTTTAGCGAAGGAATTTATGTCGCGTTATACCGGGCCCGTTTGCCGTCTCTGTCGCCGCGAAACGGCGGCCAGCAAAACGGGCGAGAAGATCAAACTGTTCCTCAAGGGCGACCGCTGCCTGTCGAAAAAGTGCGCCGTCGAACGGCGGGGGACCGCGCCCGGCCAGAAGACGACCGGAAAGTCGCGGACGAAGGTGTCGGAATACGGACGGCAGCTGCGCGAAAAGCAGAAGATGCGCCGTTACTACGGCGTCCACGAGACGCAGTTCGAAAATTACTTTCGCGAGGCCGCGCGGGTACCGGGACAAACGGGCCGCACGTTTCTCGCGCTTTTGGAACGTCGTCTCGACAACGTCGTTTATCGCATGAACCTGGCCGGCAGCCGGGCCCAGGCGCGCCAACTCGTGACGCACCGGCATTTTCGGGTAAACGGACGGATCGTGAACGTTCCGTCGTTCGTGGTGAAGCCGGGAGACGTGATCTCGATCGGCGAGCGGAGCCTGAAGTCTCCCGTGTTCGCTTCGAATCTCGAAGTCGCCGGCAGCCGCCGCCCGCCGGAGTGGCTCGACTGGAACGATGGCGAGAAGACGGGCAAGGTTTTGCAGTTTCCATCGCGGGAACAGATCGACACTCCGGTCGACGAGCAACTAATCGTCGAATACTACTCGCGCTAGAGGATTCTAACGCAATATCGCATCGCAGCCGTTAGGCGTACGATCGCGCGAATCGGGGATTCGGGCGGATAACGTAAGCGGCGACAAAGGACACCAAATACTTAAATGACCATGCTGGAAACGCCCGCGGGCGCAACCATCGAAGTCCGCGAACGCCGCGACAACTACGCGAAGTTCGTCATCGAGCCGCTCGAGCGCGGTTTCGGAATCACGTTGGGCAACGCGCTCCGGCGCATTCTTCTGAGCTCGATTCCCGGCGCGGCCGTAACCTATATGAAGATCGACGGCGTGCTGCACGAGTTTTCGACGATCCCCGGGATGGTCGAAGACACGATCGCTCTGATGCTCAACCTCAAAGGGCTGCCGGTCAAGCTCAATACGGACGAACCGAAAGTGCTCACGTTGAGCGTCGGCGGTGCCCGCGACGTAACGGCGGCCGACATCGCAGCCGACGCGGACGTCGAGATCCTGGATCCCAGTTATCGCCTCGCGACGCTGTCGTCGAAGGATGCCAAGCTCTCGATGGAGATCGGCGTCGAGATGGGACGCGGTTACGTCATGGCCGATCGGCAGCGCAACATCGAGCACATGATCGGACTGATTCCGCTCGACTCGATTTTCTCGCCGATTCGTAAGGTTAACTTCACGGTCGACGACACTCGCGTGGGGCAGAGCGTGGACTTCGACCGCTTGACGATCGAAATCGAAACGAACGGCTCGATTTCACCCGACGAGTCCCTTTCGACTGCGGCCCGTACCATGCAAGATCAGCTCGACCTCTTCGTCTCGTTTACGAATCGGGCCGAACCCTTACCGGAAGCGCCTCCGAACGAGTGGGACATTCCCGTAGAGACTCTCAACCTGTCGGTTCGGTCGTTCAACTGTCTGAAACGAGCCGGGATCTCGAAGGTATCCGAGCTGCTCGACCTCACCGAGGACGAGATCATGAAGATGCGCAACTTCGGCAAGAAATCGCTCGACGAAATCAAGCAAGTACTCCACGAGAGGGGACTGTCGCTCCGCCAGCCGTAGCGACGAAACGATATGCCGCACCAAATCGCCTACAAGCGCCTCTCCCGCACCGACGGGCACCGCAAGGCTCTCCTGCGCAACCTGGCGACGTCGTTCTTTAAGTACGAAAAGATCGAGACGACGTCCTCGAAAGCCAAGGAGATCGCTCCCGTCATCGAGCGCCTGATCACGATGGCGATGGACGGAGGCCTCGCCGCGCGGCGCAACGTCGCGGAGATGGTCACCGAACCGGCGGTCGTCAAAAAACTCGTCGAACAGATCGCGCCCGCCTGCAAGGGACGCACCGGTGGCTATACGCGGATCACCAAAACGCGCGTCCGCCCGGGAGACGCTGCCGAACTGTCGGTCATCGAGCTGGTCAAGGATCGGTAAGGCCGGCGGCGCAAGACCCGCAAAGATGCTTCGTCAGGCGCTGCTGTTCGGGCTGATTCTGGTTGTTTTCGACGCGATCGCCGCCGCTATCGCCCGGCTCGCGGGAATCAACTACGGACACTTCGCGCTGCTGGGCATCGT
>DASXDV010000163.1:0-10847 GCA_036490465.1 Candidatus Tumulicola sp.
GACCGAGGACTGGATCACCGAACGACCCTACATAAGCGAGGAATCTATGCAGCTTGCAATTCGCAACGCACCGAGCTATACTGCGAGCGCGTAAGCAACGCTGCGTGTTGGCTCAAAGTACACACGCGAATGGACGCGCCCTCGCTTCCCGACCGCTCCGTTAGAAAATGTTAGAGATCCAGCGTTATTGCTGGCGACCTTTCGCCTGCTTCCCATGCGCGTGGCCATATGCTAACATGCAGGTCCACGCTAGCGAGGAAGGACCACGCGTTGCGTCCCGCGCGCATGCTGCTCTAAGCCGTACCCAATGCAGCAGACCTGCGTGCCTTTACGCTATCGTCGCGTGAAAAAAACGCGGCAAAAAACATGACATAGGCGGACACTTCGCGGCCAGAGAACCGGTGCAGCTCTTTTCGAAGACGTTCGGGCCACATTCCGAACAGTTTGACTGCAAAATGGGCGAAAGAATATTTCAATGCCGAAAACGTCAATCGTCGCCGCTTCTTTGGTGCTGCGGCAATGAGCGTCGCGGCCACGCAGCTAGGCGCGTTCACTTCGGCGAGCGCGCAAACCGCCGATGCGCAAGCCGCCGATCTCGGTACTCAACCGGGCGCACATATCTCATTCGCCACACTCAAACAGATCGATGCCGGCCTCCTTAACATCGGCTATGCCGAAGCTGGTCCGAGTACCGGCTATCCCGTAATTCTGTTGCATGGTTGGCCGTACGACATCCACAGTTTTGTCGACGTCGCTCCGATATTGGCTTCGGCGGGCTATCGGGTGATCGTGCCGTATCTGCGTGGCTACGGTTCGACAACGTTTCTTTCAAGTGCGACGTTCAGGAACGGTCAGCAATCGGTGGTCGCGCTCGATATCGTCGCCCTCATGGATGCGCTCAAGATCCACAAGGCAATCCTTGGCGGGTTCGATTGGGGAGCGCGGACCGTCGATATCATTGCCGCGCTCTGGCCGGAGCGCTGCAAGGCGATTGTCTCCGTGAGCGGTTACCTCATTGGCAGTCCCGCCGCCAATAGCATGCCGTCGCCGCCGGCAGCAGAATATGCATTTTGGTACCAGTATTATTTCGCAACGAGGACCGGTCTCGAAGGCTATCGGAAAAACCTCTATTCCTTCAACAATTTGATCTGGAAAACCGCGTCGCCGAAATGGAACTTCAGCGACGCGACCTACGAACGCACCGCCGCATCGTTTAGGAATCTCGACCACGTCGCGATCGTGATTCACAACTACCGCTGGCGCATCGGCGTCGCGAAGGGTGAGTCAAAGTATGATCCCTTAGAAAAGCGACTGGCCGAAGGTCTTATCATTGGCGTACCCGCGATCACCATGGAGGGAGCCGCAAACGGCGCGGCACATCCACCGGCCGCAGCCTATCGCGGGAAGTTCGCAGGCAAGTATGAGTACCGGCTTCTCAGCGGAAACATCGGTCACAACCTGCCACAAGAAGCCCCGCAGGCTTTCGCCCAAGCCGTAATTGATGTGAACTCGTTTGCATAAAGGCAACCGTCTGCCGTACATCCAAACCGCCTGCTCGGGCGTTAATAAAGTATGCGCCTTGATTTTACGCCAGTGCTGCTGGCAGCCGTTTTGGCTTTTGTCGGTGCATCGATGTTCCAGTTCTTAAACAGCATCGCCGCCGGTGAGCGAGGTTTGCTTCTATTTGAAACGTTCTGCAAAATCCACAGCGGTGTGCTATAACGCGTGACAGCATCAGTCGTAGGTGCGTAGGGCTTTTTACGGCGGTTAGAAAATGCGATCCTGAACGCCGAAAAAGCCCGTGAAATAAGGACAAAATTTGGGATGGCCGGGAGTCGAACCCGGACGCCCTTTCGGGCTGCAGATTTTAAGTCTGCTGTGTCTACCGATTCCACCACCATCCCTCGTCCCTCGACTGCGCGCCTTGCGGCGCTCCGCTCAGGATGACATTTTCGCCGCTCGTCCTTCGACTGCGCGCCTTCGGCGCTCCGCTCAGGATGACAAAACTGGGGCGCGGCGCTCCCCTCGGGATGACAGGCACGCCGCCATGATCAGTTTCGCGACGTTCCGTTGCCATCTTTCGCTCGTCGCTCGTCCTTCAACTGCGCGCCTTCGGCGCTCCGCTCAGGATGACAAAGCGGGGGCTTATTGGCGGTAGTGTTCGACGGTTGTTTCGGAACGTAGGTGCGCGACATCGGGATCCTGACCGGCGCGAACGCGTGCGCGCCGCTGGCGAAGAAGGTCCCAAAACTGGTCCAGCTGTACCTCGAGCGCTTCGAGACGCCGGCGATCGTCGGACGAGAGCGTCCCATTCTCCCCGTGCTCGAGTAAGCGGTGCTCTTCGGTAACGAGCGTTTCGATGTGATCGCGAATCTGCTTGTCGTCCATTAGCGAAATCCTCTCGGCGTTTTGGAGCGTGCGCGCGCCGGACGCGGCAATCCTCCCGGCGGAAGTTCCTCGTCGCGGCGTTCCAGGAGATAGCCGAGCAGCAGGTCGGATCCGCTAGCGATCGCAGCTTCTCGCCCGAGGACGTCCAGCACGCTGGTGAGCACGACGATTCCAGCCGGAAGAATGTCGGCGCGTTGCGCGCGCATGCCCGCGATCTGCTTGCGCTCTTCCAATCCGACGCCCGTCAGCTGGTCGAGCACGCGCTCTAAGTCGCCGCGCGTCAGCGGAAAGCCGTCGACCGGGCCGGCGCGGCCGCGCACGACTGCCGCGGCCGTCGTGGCAGTTCCACCGACGAGCACTAGGCGCTCGACCGGGTCGGCGTCCCGCAGTGGTTCTATAGCTTCTCGTGCGATTGTTTGGGCGCGCGCGATCGCCTCCGGACCGGCGGCCCCGTCGCTGCCGGATAGCTGCGGGACCAGCTCGGTAAGCCGCACGGCACCGATCTCACTCGATGAGACGCGGTCGGGCACCACGCCGGTTCCACTGGCGTATTCCGTGCTGCCGCCACCGGTATCGACCACGCCGATCCGCTCGCCGCGAAGCCGGCCCAACGAAGCGGCCGCGCCGCGATACGAAGCGCGCCCTTCTTCCTCGCCGGATAGCACGCGCATTTCAACGCCGAGAACCTCGCCGGCACGTTCGAGGAATTCACCGGCGTTTTCGGCGCGCCGCAGCGCGCTCGTCGCGATGGCGAAAAGCCGGACGTAGCGTCCGCGAGCCGCGCGCGCAAGCTGTTCGATGGCGGCGAGCGTGCGACGCGCCGGTTCCTCGCCGAGCCGGCCTTTTTCGCCCAGTCCTTCGCCGATCCGCGTCCCGACGGTCCGTGCGAGTGCCACGCGCGGCACGTCGCCGCTCACGTCGGCCAAAAGCAATCTCGTCGAGTTCGTCCCAACCGAGACGATGCCGTAGCGACCGCTCACGTCAGCGGTGTTTGGATTCGAAGAGCGCGGCGCGGCGCTTCTTGTGGAGAAAATGGCGGTCCGCGGCGGGCACGCCGTCGGGAGCTTCCCATTCTTGCGTGCTTCGGAGGTACGAAGCGATGCGATCGTCCAAGTCCGCGTCGCGAATCTGCGGAGCGAGCGCGACGGTCGGCCGCCGGCCGTCCCGGCGCAACTCGAAGGCTAACTCCTGGCGCTGGCTCAGCGCCCGCTGGTACTGCGCGCGGTGGGTTTCCACGTCGGCGGGCGGCGCGGTGGCGAGCTCGCCGCTCTCCAGTCGAACGGTCGCGCCGTAGGCATTGAGATTGATGACGATTCCGTCGACCGACTCGCTCACGGGGTCGAAGCCGGAGCCGGGCTGAGGAAAATGAGTTCCTCGTTGGAGCGCACCATGCGCAGACGATCGTGAATTTCGGGGATCGAGCCTTCGGGTTGGCGCAGACGCCGGATTTCAGCTTGCTGACGAATGCGGCGCTTCTGCAGGGCGCTCACTTGGGCGCGCATGGACGAAAGCTCGGCCGCCATGCCGACGTCCTGACCGATTATACGGACGAACTGAATGGAGACGAGCGTGAGGACCAACAGTGCGAGCGCCGAAGCCGCCATGCGCCCGAAAAAACGGAGGAGCAACCGAGCGGGCACCGCCCGCTTTACTTTCCCCCGTGCATCGGCTCGAGGCTTTTCGTTTGCCACGTGCCTAGCCGCCGATACTTCCGATAGCGATCCTCCAAAAGTTTCTCCGATGGCAACGCGCCCAGCCGCGTCACCGCCGCATCGGCCGCCGTCAGCACTCGACCCACGATCCCGGCAGCGTCGCGATGCGCGCCCCCCAGAGGTTCGGGTACGATTTCGTCGACGATTCCGAAACGCTGGAGGTCTTGGGCGGTTAACTTCAACCGCGCCGCCGCTTCTTCCGCCTTCGTTGCGTCGGACCACAGAATCGCCGCGCAGCCTTCGGGCGAGGCGACCGAATACGTGCTGTGCTCGAGCATCATGACGTGGTCGGCGATTGCGAGTGCCAGCGCGCCCCCCGACCCGCCTTCGCCGATCACGGTCGCGACGATCGGTACGCGCGCCGAGGTGAACTCTAGCAGACACCCGGCGATCGCTTCGGATTGGGCGTGCTCTTCGGACGCGATCCCCGGATCGGCGCCCTTGGTATCGACGAAGGTCACGATCGGCAAATGCAAGCGCGACGCCAAGGCGGCCAGACGCCGGACCTTGCGATAACCTTCGGGCGCCGGCATACCGAAGTTACGCCGGAGATTCTCCTTCGTGTCGCGGCCGCGTTGTTGGCCGATGACCATCACCGAACGCCCGCGCAAAGTCGCGAATCCCGCCACGACTGCCGGGTCGTCGCGGAACTGCCGATCCCCGTGAAGTTCGTCGAAGCGATCGAGCTGCGAGTAATAGTCGAGGGTCGTCGGCCGATTGGGATGGCGCGCCATGTGCACCTTTTCCCAGGGGGTTAGCGCCCCAAAGACTTCCTGCAGTATTTCTTGATACTTTTGCTCGAGCGCCGTGATTTCCGAAGACATGTCGACCGGCTGAGCCGCGTTGGCGGTCCGCAACTCGGCGATGCGCCGTTCCAGCTCGATCAGGCCCTTGTCGCGTTCGACGATCAGGTTGTTGCTCACGCGGCCCCCGCCGAATACTGCAGCAGCCGTACGAGCGTCTCTTTAAGCGCGTGACGCTCGACCACCATATCGATCGCGCCTTTTTCGAGCAAAAACTCCGCCGTCTGGAATTGGTCCGGCAGTTTTTGGCGAATCGTCTGCTCGATGACTCGCCGCCCAGCAAATCCGATCATCGCTTTGGACTCGGCCACGACCACGTCGGCTTGAAACGCAAACGATGCCGAAACGCCGCCGGTCGTCGGGTCGGTCAGCACCGTCAGCAGAAAGTTTCCGTCGCCGGCGAAACGCGCGACCGCGGCGGTCGTCTTCGCCATCTGGGTCAGGGCGAGCATCCCCTCTTCCATTCGCGCGCCGCCCGAAGCGGTGAAGATGACGCACGGGACTTTACGCCGGCGCGCTTCTTCTAGGAGCCGCGCGATCCGTTCGCCGACCACCGTACCCATCGTTCCGCCGCGAAAATGAAAGTCCATGACCGCGAGTCCGACGTCTATTCCGCCGATTTGCCCGAATCCACAAACGACCGCTTCGGAAAGCCCGCTCTTCTCGCGATCGCCTTTGAGCTTGGCGGGATACGTTTTCTTGTCGGCCCACTCCAAGGGATCGTTCGCGGCGACGTCGTCGCCGATTTCGGCGAAGTCGCCGTCGACGATCGTGCTGATGCGATCGTAGGCACCCATCCTAAAGTGATGACCGCATCGAGTGCACACGTAGGCGTTCGCCGCCAGGTCGCGACGATAGAGCACTTCGCCGCACTTCGGACACTTGCTCCAGAGCGCTGCGTCGCGCGCTTGCGAGTCCTTGCCGCGCCGGCTCACCAACCACTCGGGCATCGGCATCTCCGGGCGCCCTAAACCCGATGGCTCGGCAGCAGACGCGCCGAATAGAGTTTGCGCAACTGCTTGAGATAGTTGAAGATTTCTTTTCGATCGAGTTTCGATTCTCCGACCACCCGATCGGTAAACACGTACGGCACCTCGAGAGCCTTCCCGTAGTTTCCCTTCACGATGACCTCGAGGCCGATCTTGAATCCGATGGGATCGAGTTGCTTGCCTTCGAGCGCGCTACGCCGGACGAGAAAGTATCCGCTGGTCACGTCCTTGACGGCCGTCAGCGGCCGCGCGAGCCAACACGCCACCCGCGACGTGACGATTCGGCGCTGAGGCCAGTTGGCGATTCCGCCGCCCGCGACGTAGCGGCTTCCGACTGCGAGCCCGTAGCCTTGCTCGAGTGCCGCTACCATCTTCGGCAACGCGTTGACGTCGTGACTGAAATCGCCGTCCATCGCCCCCAGTGCGATCGATTCTGCCCGCGCGATTTTCCAGCCGTCGATCACGCCCGACGACAAGCCGAGCTTGCCGGGACGGTGCAGGCAGCGGACGGGAAGTTCGCCGGACAGACGATCGACGATTGCCCCCGTGCCGTCGGGTGAGTTGTCGTCGACCACCACGATCTCGCCATCGAGCGAATTGGCAGCGAAGGTACCGGCGAGCGCGCGCAGTAGGCGCTCGATCCCACCGGCTTCGTTGTACGTCGGAACGACGATAGAGAACGGAAGAGCCATAGTCGAGCCGCGTATCTACGACGCGCTCGGCGCCAGTTCCGGCCCGAACGCGTCGACGATCGCCAGCAGGGCCATCGCGGCGGTCTCGGTCCGAAGAATTCGCCGCCCCAGCCAAATCGGCGTCGCGCCGCACGCATTCGCGGCATCGGCTTCGGCATGCGTGAATCCTCCCTCGGGTCCGACGACGATGAGCAAACGCCGTGCGTCGCGCAGCAGCTGCGGCAACCTCTCGCGTAGAGCCTCGTGCGGCGCGAGTTCCCAAGCAAATAGGATCGCGTCGTATTCGCCGAAGCGAGCCAGCAGCGCATCGAACGACGGGACGACCGGCGCGACCTCCGGGATCGTCAGGCGGCCGCACTGCTGTGCCGCCGTCTTTGCCAGCCGCCTCCAGCGCTCCAGTTTCGCGTCGCCGGCGTCCGCGGGAATCGTTCGTTCCGATCGGAAGGGCAGGATGACGGCGGCGCCGAGTTCGGTCGCCTTCTCGACCACGAACTCCATTTTCCGGGCCTTCGGCAGCGCCTGAGCGACGTCGATCCGTAATTCCGGTTCGTTCGAGGGTTCGACTGCGACAACGGCCGCGAGCGTCGCGTTCACGACCGGACCCGCGAGCGTAATCGTTGCGGCGAATAGCGTGCCCGACGAATCGACGATTTCGATGGTCTCGCCGGCCCGCAGGCGCAGCACGCGAACGATCTTCGCCGCGTCGCTCCCGCGAATCTCGACGGCGCTCCCGACGGCGCCGATGCCCTCAACAAAAAATCGCCGTGCCGGCACGATGCGTCACTCCGGACGAAACGCGTCTTTGACGCGTTCGAGAAACGAACGCTCCTCGATCGCGTCGCCGCCGGCGCGCGCGTATTCCTCGAGCAATTCACGTTGACGCTTGTTCAGTTTCGTCGGAACGGAGACGTGAACGGTGACGTGATGGTCGCCGCGCGGGCTTCCCCGAACGCTCGGCATTCCGCGACCGCGCAAACGCAGCGTCGTCCCGGACTGCGTCCCCGGATGCAACTGCACGTCGGACTCGCCGTCGAGCGACGGCACGCTCAGCACGCCGCCGAGCGCGGCTTGCGGAAAGCTGACCGCCAAGTCGGTGTACGTATCGAGGCCGTCGCGTCGAAACGACGGATGTGGGGCGACGGACACGTAGACGTACAGATCGCCCGGCGGTCCGCCCCGGGCGCCCGCTTCGCCGTTGCCGCCGATGCGGATCCGCGAGCCGTCGTCGACGCCGGCCGGAATCTTCACCGTCAAACGCCGATCCATCTCGCGGCTGCCGCGTCCCGAACAGGCTTCGCACGGATGTTCGACGACGTGACCGTCGCCGCCGCAACGCGTGCAAGCGCTGCGCGCGACGAACTGCCCGAGCGGGGTATTGCGAACGGCTTGTTCGACGCCGCTTCCGCGACAGCGCGAGCACGGCGTCGCGAGCGTTCCGCGGCGAGCGCCCGAGCCGTTGCACGCTTCGCAGGTCGCGAGGTGCGCGAACTGGATCTCTTTGGTCGCGCCGGCAAACGCCTCCTCAAGCGTGACCTCGACGTCGTACCGTAGATCGGATCCACGTTGCGGTCCGGCGCCACCGCCCTGCGGGCCGCGCGCGTTGCCGAAGAACATGTCGAAGATGTCGCCGAACGTCCCAGCGCCGAAGCCAAAGTCGCCGTGGCCGGCGCCGCTGCCGTTGGTCACGCTCCCAAACCGGTCGTACTGCGCGCGCTTGCCCGGATCGGAGAGGACTTCGTACGCTTCGTTGATCGTTTTAAAGCGCAGCTCGGCGTCGGACTTGTCGGACGAAACGTCGGGATGGTGCGTACGCGCCAGCTTGCGATACGCTCGTTTGATCTCGTCCCCCGAGGCGTCGCGAGCGACGCCGAGGACCGCGTAGTAGTCGGTAGCGGACATCAAGGTGATTTAAAGGTCAGGCTCGCTCGACGTCCGAGAGGCGCGCGCTCAAACTCTCCGCCGTGCCCGACGCAAGCGCGAGGATCCGCGCGTAGGGCATCCGGCGAGGTCCGAGGATCGACAGCGTTCCGAGCGCATTGGGTCCGAAACGATACGGCATGCTGATCACGGACAGATCGGCGAGTTCCTCGCTCCCGAGCTCGTGACCGATTCGGACGCTGGGGGCCTCGGCGGTGATTGCATCGGCCACGATCTCATACAGCGTTTTCTGTTCCTCGACGATCCGTAAGATGGAACGCAGCTTGCGCAAGTCGTGGAATTCGGGCTGGTCCAGCAGGTTCTGCGTACCGGCCGATGCGATCGTCGGCTGTTCGCTCGAACGCGCGGACGCCAGAGCCGTCGTGACCGCGCGGCGCAGATCTTCGTGCGCTCCAATTTCTCCGGCCGCGGCCGCAACGTCGTTCTCGGCGACGTCCCGCAGGGGGCGGTTGGCGAAGCGATCGTTGAGCGCATTGGAAAAGCGCGTGAGATCGTCGGGCCGCATCTCGGCCGCCAGCTCGAACAGGCTTTGGGCCGCCACCCCGAGCGAGGTGACGACGATGGCGACGCCCGTGCGCGGGGACAGCCAAATCAACTGAATGTGTTTGAAAGTTTGCGCTTCCTGATGCGGTTTGGTAATGAAGGCCAGATTATTGGAAAGCCGCCCCAGCAATCGCGTCGTGCTTTCGATGATCTCGTCCAACTCGCGGCTGGCATCGTGCAGTTCGTCGCGAATCCGCCGGCGGTCGTCGACCTGCAGCTCTTCGGGCTCCATCAGCTGGTCCACGTAGGTGCGGTAGCCCGCGTCCGAGGGCACCCGTCCCGCCGACGTGTGCGGCTGAACCAAATAACCGCTTGCTTCCAGCTCGGCCATTTCGTTACGCACCGTCGCCGAACTCACGCCCAGATGGTACTTCTGGGTGAGCGTTTGCGATCCGACCGGCTCGGCGGTCGCGATGTACTCGTAGACGACGGTGGCCAAGATGTAGGCCTTGCGCTCGTCGAGAGCTCCCTGCTCTTCCCTCATAGCCTCCTACTGTAGCACTCTTGGGGTCGGAGTGCTAGCGGCTTGTTCGATCGCCCGATCCAGCTCCTCCCAGCTCAAGCCGCCCACCGAAACGTACGAAACGTTCCCCTTGGGGTCGAGCACCAGCGTTACCGGGATCTTCGAAACGTCGTACAGCCGCGAGATCGCGCCGGTCGGATCGTCGACCAATGGAAGGTCGATGTTCCACTGCCGCAGGTAGCTGGCGGCGACGTCGGGCAGTTCCGACGATATCGTGACGATCGCGAGCCGATTGCCCAGCAACCGTTGCGCGCGCACGAAGTACTTCATTTCGGCGGTGCAAACGTCGCACCACGACGCCCAGAAGTCGACCACGACGACGCGCCCGCGCAGACCGTAGAGGTACTGGCGGCCGCGCGGACTGGGAATCGCAAAATTCGGCGGCGGTGCGTCGTAGCGGATTCCGGCCAGACCGGTGCCGGCCGTCGCGGTTAGCGTCGCGAGCGCGAGCGCACTCCAGCTAAGCACGCGGGAATCCTTCGGCAGGCGCGAGCGCGCGGCCTCGTTAAAAACCGCTCCGTATGAGCAGCGACGCCGCCTCCATCGAAGCGCTTTCGCACGAAACGCGAAGGTTTCCGCCGGCTAGCGATTTTGCCGAGCAAGCCAACGCCAAGCCCGGCATCTACGAGCAAGCCGAGAAAGACTTTCTCGGCTTTTGGGCATCGTGGGCGCGCAAGCTCGAGTGGATGACGCCGTTTACGACCGTGCTCGAGTGGAACGAACCGTATGCAAAATGGTTTGGGGACGGCACGCTCAACGCCAGCGCAAACTGCCTCGATCGGCACGTGCGCGCCGGCAATGGTGACAAGATCGCCTTTTATTTTGAGGGCGAGCCGGGCGACCGGCGCACGGTATCCTATCGCGAACTGCTCGACGACGTCTGCCGCTTCGCAAACGGGTTGCGCGCCCTAGGCATTCGCAAAGGCGATCGGGTCGCGATCTACATGCCGATGATCCCCGAGCTCGCCGTCGCGATGCTCGCGTGCGCGCGCATCGGAGCGGCTCACTCCGTGATTTTTGGCGGATTCTCGCCCGAATCGATCGTCGATCGCGTCAACGACGCACAGTGCGTCGCCCTCATCACGTGCGACTGGGGATGGCGCCGCGGAAACAAGGTCCCCTTGAAACGCAATTGCGATCTCGCAATGGAGCGGACGCCGACGATCGAGCACTGCATCGTCGCCCGGCGCGTCGGCGACGAGGTTGCGATGCACGCGGGACGCGATCGCTGGTGGAGCAAGGTCGTCGCCGGGCAGCCG
>DASXDV010000083.1:0-7412 GCA_036490465.1 Candidatus Tumulicola sp.
GGAGCGCAAGCGTTCCGAAAATCGCCAGCAGATATTCCAGCGGTTTGAAAAGGCGCAGACTACGGTGCGTTAGCGTCCGGTGGAAGCACAGAGAGATGCCCAAAGCTACCGTTGCGTACGATACAACCGCTGCGGCCGCCAAGGCGGGCCACTGGAAAAAGCCGGGCAAGAAAACGACAAGCGCACCGAGGTGAATGCCGAGGAGTCCGAAACCCTTAACGTAACCATAAAACCGGTTCATGTCTTCTATCGTATTCGGTTGCCCGCTTCATAATTCCCATCGAAGCGCAGGCTGAACTTTTTGACCCTGGGCGTCGCGGCCTCGTCCCCGCCTTAACGGGCCGAGGCTCGCCGCGACGGCTGATGCCAACGGTGCGAGCGTCTATTCAACCAACTGCTCGTCCGGCCACGGCGCCGAGGGCGGCTACCCGGCGCCAAGATTTGGCCCGCTGCGCGCTCGCCTGAAATGAGCGCCGTTGATATAGCCCATATCGTTCGATGCCGGCCAGGAACGCACCGCGGTTGTAAGGCATTGCGGCTTTACTTACGCCGGAAGCGTCGTTTCCTCGATCGAGTCCACTCTGTCCGGATAGAACGCTACGTGCTCTTTGATTTCGGCGACGGCATCGTACGGCGCCTCGTAGGTCCACACCGCGTTCTTGCCGCGATCGCCGCCGATCGTGAAGCTGTAGTAGGCGGCGTCGCCTTTGTACGGGCAATAGGTTTGGTTGTCGCTTCGCGCCAGTACCGACATATCCACGTCATCACGCGGGACGTATTGCACGGGTGGATAGTCGCTCTCGCGCAGCGTCAACGCGCGAGTCGTGTCGGCGACAACGCGCCCGGCGACGGTGACCCGAATGCGTGAGAGATTGCGCTCCACTACGATGGGATGTTCCGAGTTCGGTATTTTAACCGTTTTCATGATGCGGTTATTCCTCCGTTTAAGGTCGAGATCCGTCAATTCGGCGGCGGCCCAGATATGACGACGCAGTAGCAAGACCGGCGTTAAAACGACGAGGTTGCGCGACGGCACAAGTCTGCGACCCGTCGACCCGGCCCGGGGATCAGAGGGACAGGTCGATAAGTGTTAGTCCGCTCGATGAGTCAAAGCTGCGTCGCAAATGCACAGGAGTCTCAGAGACAATCGCTTCGAACGTGGGGCGAACGTGCGCTTCGAGCAAGTGGCCGCCGCGCGTTGTCCCGTCGGCACAACCAAGAACGAGGTGCGCGTGCAGTTGCGGCTCGCCGTCCTCCGTGAGGGAAAAATCGCCGATACAAGAAACCAACTCGACTTGTTCGTCGATTGCAGGATGACGGCGAAGACCCTCCGGCCGCCCCTCTGCTCATTGCTTTTCCACCCGCGCAAGGTCAATGGTGGAAGAACCGGGATGCAAGCAACGGCCAGAGCCGTTGGCCGATAAACATCCCAACGAGTCCGATGAGGCCTAGGAACGGCGGCGCCGGCGACGGCAATTTCACCAGGCTAAAGACAACGCCGACGGCTAGGCCCGTACCAAATGCGAGCAGCATCGCGCTGGACGAAACGGCTTGATCACTCATCGGGGAGTCTCGCGGCGCGCCGCCTGCGTCTTCCTCCTAGGGCTGCCGCGTGCGGTGCCCGGCTCGCGCTCTGTGCCGGCCGGCCGCGGCCCGCACGTGCAACCTCGCGGGCAGCCTCGTACATCATAGATGTACCAAGCGAGGATGATGAGTTATGGCAAAGATCCTGTTACAGACGACAATTCCGTTCGCCGAGGACGACTGGAATGTGTCGCGCTTTTCGCTTTTACGCGAGGCGCTCGTCGACGACGGCCACGAGGTAGTTGCGCGCAATGAAGTATTGGACGAGAACCGCGACGATCGCGTCGTTACGCAGCTGCCCGACTCGGACTTCGATCAGCTGTGGTTAATGGCCGTCGACACGGGCGACGGCCTTACTCAAACCGAGAGCGATGCGATCGTCGAGTTCCGTAAGCGCGGCGGAGGCGTCCTCACCGCGCGCGATCACCAGGATCTTGGGCTTTGCCTGCGTCACCTCGGTTCGCTCGGCCAGTTCAATCATTTTCACACGTACAACCTCGAGCCGGGCAGCACGGAGAACGACGACCACGATAATCCAGGTATCTCTTATCCCAACTATCATTCCGGTGCAAACGGAGACTATCAAAAGATCTCGGCCGTCGGCCCCGTCCATCCCCTCCTGAAAAGCGCAAAAGCGGCCGGGGGAGTGATCGAGTATTTTCCCGCGCATCCGCACGAGGGGGCCGTCGGCGTGCCGAAAGGTACCGACTTTGCTCGGGTCATCGCGACGGGCACGAGCACGGTGACCGGCCGGCACTTCAATCTCGGCGTTGCGGTCGAAGGAGAGCCGTTCGATAACGGCGTCATGGGTCGCGCGGTCGCCATTTCGACCTTCCACCATTTTGCGGACCTCAACTGGGACACCGCGCGCGGTGCGCCCAGTTTTGTTACCGACAAACCCGGCGGCGAGATAAAACGCGACCCGGCTCGGTTCGAGATCTTTAAAGACTACGTCCGTAACATAACCCATTGGTTGGGCGTCCGTTCGCGTTAGGCCCGGTCACGATAAAACGCGCAACGGCGCGAAGGGGCCCGGCGCCTGTATCGAAGACCGGCCGCTGCGGTTGGGGCGCATTTGCAGTGGGAAACCCCCGGTGGGCAGAACACCCGCTAACCTATCACCGCTCAAGCGAGGTATACATGTCGATTCTATCCGACGTCAAAGAGATCGAAGCCAAAGTCCGCGAGGCGATGGAGAACGGTCCGGTTACCCCTTACTATTCGTTGCCTCTCGACAAAGTTTACGAAGTCCTCAATGCGGCGCTGGCCTCGGAGATCATCTGCGTGCTGCGCTACAAACAGCATTATTATATGACCACTTCGATCCATCAGGACCAACTGCAGGAGCTGTTCAAAGAGCACTGGCTCGATGAAGAGAAGCATCTGGAACTCATCGCGGATCGTATCAAACAGCTCGGCGGTGTCCCGAACCTAGATCCAAATGGAATTAGCAAGCGAGCGTTTTCATCGTTCGAGAGCGGTCACACCCTGGCAGATCTGCTGCGTGAAGATCTGCTCGCCGAGCGCGTTGTCATTAAGATCTACAGCGACATCGTCACGTTCTTCGGCAAAGAGGACCCGGTGAGCCGGCGCATGTTCGAGGAGATTCTAAAGGACGAAGAAGATCACGCCGACGAGATCGCCGACCTGCTCTACACGGTCGATCCGAAGACCGGCAAGACGGTCGAGCAGTTTAGCGGCGATTCAGTTAGTAAGCCTTTCAAGGCCTGACAAAAGGTCGGCCGACCCGGAGGCAGCGGAATCGCTAGCCGAACTTGCCGCGGACGAGTTGCTTCGCTTCTTCGATCGCCGCACGGCATTCGTCGCTGAGGTTTTTCCCCGCGCGATTTTCGTAGAACGTCAGCTTCGCCATCGCGCGGCGCTCCGCGTCTTCGGCCGGCCCCTCTTCGCCGGCCGCGGCGATCACAGCCTCGGCGATCTCCCGTGCAGATCCGGTTGCGAAGATTCCGCCCGCGACGTCGTGCCGGTCGCCTTCGGTGATTTCTTCGGACCAGTAGTGTGGTGAATCAGTCACGGTGCGTCCTTTGCCGGGCCCCGGCAGGATTACTTCTCCGAAGCTAATTGCTTAGGATGGCGGGGCCGTTGCCGCCGGCTGCGCTCCTCCATTCTTTAGCGGGATCAAATCGAGCGTCACGGTATCCAGACGATATTGACCTTCGCCGACGTTTTGATTCGGCTGCGCGCACACGACGCTGTTCTCGGGGCCGTAGACTACTACGAGGCCCGGAGGTTCGCACTGCGTCTGCGTCAACTGATACGTCGTAAGAAACGTCGCTCCCGGCGTCCCGGCCTGAATCTCGTAGGAGTTATAGGTGACGTCGGTATCCTCATCAACGATTGCCCCGTAGACTGCTGCCGACGTCACGCCGATCGCCATCGCACCCCAAAAGCCGCCGCCCCAATAGTACGGCGCGGGATACCACGCGGCGCCGCCGTTCCAGCCGTAATAGCCTCCCCCGCCATAGACGGGATTGTTGATGATCGTGTTGCCGTTGCCATTGCCGATGTTGTTGTTGCCGCCGCCGCAAGGACGGTTTCCGCCGCCGCCGGGGCCACCCGGACGTCCGGCTCCGCCGACACCGCCGACGCCGCCGACGCCGCCGACGCCGCCGACACCGCCGACACCGCCCGGACGTCCAGCTCCACCAACGCCGCCGGCTCCGCCGGGACGTTGCGCGACGCCCGGACGCTGCGTCCCGCCGCCGATTCCTCCGCGGGAAAAATCAGAACCGCCAAGATTGAAGCCACCGCGTCCTCCGCCGCCGCTTGGCCGAGACGACATCCCGCCGCCGCGCCCTCCGCCGCCGCTGGGGCGAGACATCCCGCCGCCGCGTCCGCCGCCGCCGCGTGCACCACCACCTCCGCGTGCACCACCGCCTCCGCGTCCGCCGCCGCGTCCGGCATCAGCCGCGGTGCATACTTGAAGAACCATGCTTGCGGCGAGAACGAGAGCGAGATATCTCATTGCTTGACCACCTGATCTATGCGTCCCTGAAGATTGATAACCGTACCGTTGCGCGTCGTAAGCGCAAGCATGACGCTGTTGGCCGGCAGGCGCGCGGACGAGCGTGAAAGGGGCTGCGAAGCGCCGGTGTAGTTCAAGTAGATCGTCCCCGTCTTGAGATCGAGGGCCTTACTCGTGCCGTTTTGCACCAGCACCGCGGCCGTGGGAAGACACATGATGATCTTTCCTTGGTACGAACACGCTGCGCGCGTCACCACGATCGTTCCGTCGCCGTCCTCGGACGTCAAGAATAGCGAGCCCGAGAAGACGCGAACGTCGACGTCGGGATAGGTGTTGACGTCGCCGTCCTGATGATGAATGCTCATCGTTCCAGCCGCGACAACCGTGCCCGGGACCGACGCGCTCAAAAGTCCGGCGAAAGCAACCGCGACCGCTTTTGGCGGAAGGGCCATAATCTCGATCACCTCCAAAGAGTTGGTGCACCGCTAGAGTAGCCCGCCGCTTTGTCGGCTACAACCACGTGCGAGGGCCCCCCTCGCAGGGGGAGTCTCTCCCGCGCGGCGTCAACTACAGGCGGCGCCGGCTTCTTCGAAGGGCCTTTTCGCCTTGCCCAGCTCCTCCAAACGGCGGAATTTGGCCACCGTCGCTTCATCGGCCGGGATCATGACGTGAATAATCCAATCGGCGCCGACCGCTGAGCTGAAATCAACGGTGAACATGTCGATGCGGCCGACGAGCGGGTGGTTCCGAACCATGGTTTGCTGCTGCGGCAGCTCGCGGGTGACGACCCGCTGCTGCCAGGCCTTTTGGAACAGAGGATGGTCTTTAACCCGTTCGTAGACCGGCGCGACAAACTGGGTGCGCGTCGGCGAGGCGTAACTCATGCGAAGCATACCAACTGCACCGAAGATAAGCTCTTCGCGCTCCTGCCCGAGGTATGCGATGAAATCCGGGTCGAAAAGGGCGCGGACGAGGGCGTTGCGGTCGACGGGATCTTTGATACGCGAAAGGCCATAGAGCGCCTCAGCCATACCGTTCCACCGCAGTGGGATGAGGATTCGATCGCCCGCTGTGATCGCGATGCCTGACGTACTGCCGAGAAGCAGGTCCAGCGGTTTGGGCATCTCGCCCTTGTGCGGGCCAACCATCGTCGGCTGGCCCAGGCCTGCAAGGGCGAGCAGATATTCATGTTCGGCAGCCGACAGCCGCAAAGCGACCGCGATTCCCGCGAGCGCGGCGGCCGAGGGGTGGACGTCGTCACCGGCCTCCAAACGCGCGTACCACTTGACGCCGATATCTGCGAGAAACGCGACCTCTTCTCGACGGAGGCCCGGCGTTCGTCGTCTTCGGCCGGAGGAGATCCCGACGCTCTCGGGTGCGAGCGCTTCGCGGCGTTCCCGCAGGAAGCGCCCCAAAGACTCTTGCCGGGTCTCAGTCTCCGGCGTGCGAGCGTCGGTTCGTCCAACACTGGAACTAGGGGCGAGGGCCACGATGACATCTCCTCTGCCGTGCCTAACAGCGCCCGCTCTCTCATCGCAAAAAGTAAGAAATGAACCGAATTAAGCAAGCTGCCCTTCTAATGCTACTATAATGCGGACCCGCTTTGCAAATATGAATCGCCGGCCGAAGAGCCGAGCGCCACCTGCGAAGGGGGACCTGGCGGTTACCCCCTGACGCAGGGTTAATGAGCGGGCCGCGGCGCGGCATCTTTTAGAGCAGATGAGCGTGACCCATCTGCCGGAGTGGGACGCAACCGCGATCGAGATCGCGCTGGATTTGGAGCGTCTCCAGTTTGACGACTCGCCCGTTGCAATTTTCTCCGGGCCGGCGGAGCCGCGTATCTGCGTCGTTACGTGCTTTGCCTTGATTTCACAACTGAAACGGATCGTTGCGGCCGTCGACCGCGTCATACCTCGACGACTTCCTGGCCTGCGCATCGCTCCGGCGCCAACGCGCGGCGACCCTCCGCGCGATGCCGGCTCGGTTACGACACGCCCTGGCACCGTCGCAATTGCGCCGATGCTGTCGCTGCTGCGTCTGCAGTATCGCTTAATTCGGGCTATCCAGCCCGGTCTGGCGGACCAACGAGCTGCGATAGAGGCGGCGCGAAGCGACCTTGACGACGCGAGCGCGCACTTCATCGGCGACTTCATAGCCAATAGCAGTCTGCCGACGCTCGAGCCGCCCGTGGCGACCGTCGATTTCTCGCCGACGCGTTTTCGCGCAACCGGCATTACAATTTACCGTTTAGGTGGCCGCGGTGTGCCGCGGTCGATTCTTGGACACTGGGCATACGCACAGAGTGCGGGTGCGAGCGTCCATTTGCGAAGTGGGCCCGAAGCGCGGTAGCAGCACTTTGGACACACGGCTACGAAGCTACACAAAAAGAAATCGCACTCTACCCGATAGAAAGGTCGTCGATCGATGAAACGTCTCGCTATCTCGTCTATTTTTACGGTCGCGCTCGCGGCAGGTTGCGTTCTCGCCGCCTGGGCGAGTCCGCCGAGTCTCACGGGAACGTGGAAGGTCGAACAGTCGGGCCTCAACGGCACGACGACGGCGACCATCACGATCTCACAATCCGGCGCCGGCATCGTCGGTAAGAACCCCAACGGCACCGGGTATACGGGGGAATTCGTCGGCGACGGGCAGGTCAACGGCAAATGGCACGGGCCGGGCGGTGCCGGCTGGCTGACGGTCTACGTTTCGCCCAACGGGCACAGCTTTAACGGTACGTGGGGTTACAACGGACGTTCCTCAAACGGCTCGTTTATCGGTAATAAAGTGCTGCCGCCCTCGCCGTTGTCTGCAGCCGGAACGTGGAACGTCGTGGGTGCCGGGG
>DASXDV010000178.1:0-21628 GCA_036490465.1 Candidatus Tumulicola sp.
GTACTGGGACATGGCCCGCCAATACGTCTTGGTCGATCACATGTACCCGACCGAACTCGGTCCGAGCTTTACGTCCCATCTCAACCTAATCGCCGGCACGACCACGGTTGCCAAACAGAAATCCGTCGTCGACATGGCCACCCTCGACGGCAGAGTGCAGAACGGCAGCTGTGACGATCCCAAAGGGACCGTCACCAGCCTGCTCGCCAGCAACGGGGACTATCTGCGCTACCAAGGTCCGTTTCCGTGCTTTGAGTTCCACACGCTCGCGGACGTGTTGGATCCGGCCGGCATTTCTTGGAAATACTACGGTTCGTACTGGCCCTCGGGAGCGTCGCTTTGGAACGAATTCAATGCGATCAAATCCGTTCGTTACGGTCCCGATTGGCAAAATGTCGTGAAGAAAAATAAAGTGATTCTCACGGATGCGGCCGCCGGCGATCTCCCAGCCGTGTCGTGGGTCGTGCCCACCATGCCGGACTCCGATCACCCGGGCGCCGGCAAGCCGTACGGACCGTCGTGGGTTTCTGCCGTCGTCAATGCGATCGGAACGGGACCCGACTGGAGTTCCTCGGCGATTATCGTCGTGTGGGACGACTGGGGCGGCTGGTACGACAACGCGCCCCCACCTCAACTCGACTACCGCGGCTTGGGACTTCGAGTGCCCTGCATCGTCATCTCGCCATACGCAAAGAAGGGCTACATAGCTAGCCAGCAATACGAATTCGGGAGCATCCTCAAAACGATCGAGCAGATCTACGGCCTGCCGGATATCGGGACGACGGATCGCCGGGCTACGCCAATGTTCGACGCTTTCGACTTTACCCAGCCGCCGCGGCCGTTCAAAGAATTCTCCGCCCCTTTTTCCAAAGACTCTCTGCTCCACGAACCGCCGGCCCCGTTCGACCCGGGTGACTAAAGGCTGCTGATTATGGAAGCCTTCCGGGTGGATCGTACGTCACGACGCTATTGTTAGCGAACGTTACCGAAGACGCGAACGGTGCGGGCATGCTGTAGTCCCAGCGTTTGAGGTCGTTAAAGTATGTTGCCGTACCAAACGAGTCGGGATAGCCGAGCAGCCACAGAACTCTGAGTTTCGTGGTCCCCGGCGTAATCCCGGGACGCGAGCTGAGGTCCGGCGGCGGCGCGTCTGACGTGATGGTAACGCCGGCCTGCCAAGGGTCGGCAAAACGAAACCCGAATCCGCAGGGCGTTTCGACGTCGCTCGAACCTGCCCAACCTTCCGGCCGAGCCGCCGTCGTTACGCCAACGTCGATCGGATCGATCGCAAGGAATGTGGTGCCGATGATGCCGTGCGCGGTCGTCCCCGTTCCGACCAAGTACGCAGCGCCGTAGCGGCGGTCGACGCTCGAAACGGTGAAGCGGGCGGAGGGCGGGTACGACCTGCCCGAACCGTAACATCCGACGATCGATCCGCCGAACGCATACACATCTCGACTGAGAATTTGCGCTCGCAAGTTCCGAAGAGCGGCGTCGGAATTACGCTCGTCGGGCCAGTAAACGTCGCTGTCGCCACGCCGCAGCGACAGCGCAACGCCGCTATCGGTGCGTGCAAATGCCGCACTTGCCACCGCGTTTGCGATATAGCCCCGGAGCGTCGGGCGGAGCGCCGAATTCGATGCGAGCGCGATATTTGCGAACGACTGGTCTATCGGCACTGGTATCGATGTATCTCTTATAGACTGCAACCGGCTGCCAGGGACCGATCATGGGATGAGCGCGTACGCCGCGGTCGTTAATTCGCCGATCCGATTGTACGCTTGCCAAGTGAAGCGAAGCTCTTCTGCGTCGAAAGTAAATGGACGTCCCACGGAACTCAGCTCGAGAAAGACCGTCCCGTCCGAGCTTCCCACAAGATCGACGTCGACCGCCTGGGGGGGCATCGCGTGCGGCGCAAGCGCCGAACCCGAAAGCAGCGCGGCGACGGCAAGCAGACGACGCAACACCGAAGTCGGATTCGTCGCACCATCCCAAAATATCTGCATCCGGTGTTCCGCTTTCCGGCGATCGGCGCTTCCCGCCGATTCGGGCGGAGTCTCATGCGCGGCGTCAAAAACCAGCGCCTATGAAACGGTGGACGTCCGTTATTTTAGCGGCGGCTTTTGCGATGTCGCTCGCACCCTGCGCGGCCGGCGCAGCCGCTCCCGCGTCGCCTCAGGAAATCCAGCGCTCGCTCGATGCGTTTGTGGCGACGGCACCCGGTGCCGTAGTGATCGTCGGTCTTGTGGACCACGGCGTGACGCACATCTACCAGGCCGGGACGCCGCCCCCGGGCGCGCCGCCGCTCGATGCCTCGACCGAGTTTCAGATCGGTTCGATAACGAAGACGTTTACCGCCACGCTGCTGGCCGAGATGGTGCTCAGCGGCAAGGTCCACCTCGACGATCCCATCGGCAAGTATCTTCCGGCCGGACTCCATCCGCCTGCGTACGACGGGCGGCAGATCACGTTGCTGAATCTCGCCGAGCAGAACTCCGGGTTACCCGAGATGCCAACGAACTTCGCACCGGCGAATCCGAGCGATCCCTACGCCGACTACGGAACCGCGCGACTTTATGATTTTCTCGGTGGCTACGCGCTCACCCGAGCGCCGGGCGCTCGGTTTGAATATTCGAACCTTGGCGTCGGGCTGCTTGGAACGTTGCTCGCGAACGCCGCGCATACCGATTACGCGTCGCTGGTGCGTTCGGGCGTGCTCGAGCCGCTCGGAATGAACGAAACGAGCGCCGGCATCACCCCGCAGATCCGCGCGCGCCTCATGCCCGGGTTCACGCAAGGTCTTACGCCCTCTCCCGCCTGGACGCTCACCGGGCTCGCCGGCGCGGGGGCCATCAACTCGTCGATGCACGACATGCTCCTGTACCTAAAGGCCAACATGAATGCGCCTTCGGGGCGGCTGGGCGCTGCGATGGCTTTTGCGCAAAAACCTCGCAGCGACACGGCCCTAGCGGCTTTCATGAAGATCGGTCTGAACTGGTTCACCAACGTGAATTCGCACGTCACGTGGCACAACGGCCAAACCGGCGGTTATCACGCGTTCATCGGGTTCGACCGCGCCGGCGGGACGGGAATCGTCGTCCTTGCAAACGTCGCCCAGTTCCGCGCCGACGATCTTGCGATTCACCTGCTCGCGCCCGAAGCGAATCCCACTTCGGCCGTAATTGCTACGCCGCCGCCGGCGGTGCTGCCGCACGGCAAGTCTCCGTACGTCGGCGTTTACCAGCTTGCGCCGACTTTTTCAATCACGATCTTCGAGGACGACGGCATACTTTACGGCCAAGCGACGAAACAGCCGCAATTCGAACTTACGCTGCAATCGGGAACGACCTACAGCGTTACGGGAGTCGATGCAACCATTACGTTCGTTCTCGACAGCGCCGGCCACGCGACCTCACTCGTGCTGCATCAGAACGGCCTCAATATGCCCGGAACTCTCGTCAAACCCTAGGCAGGCAGGGCGCTACTCGGAAACGTTTCGATCGAAACGAACGAAGCCGTTGCTTGGCGGCAGCGCGCATTCCGATTCCGTTCGCAGCGCGCGCGTACCGTTAATCGGCTAAGCTCCATTTGAGCGAGCGCTTTGCCGACGGTAATTGGTTAAGCGAGCGCGCGTTCGCAAAAAAATTTTTTTAGCGGACGCGAAAAAAGGCTGCCGCATCATCGTGCCGAAACGCAGCCATCCCCACCAAACAAAAATCCCATCAGAGATTAATTCGTTATGAAATACGCCACCGCGCTGTTTTGCGCGCTTCTGGTCTTTGCCGCTTGCTCACAGAACGAGACTTCCGAAGTGCCGCCGCCCGAAGAGGGAACCACTCAAGGACCCCAGTGGTATCATCCGTCACCGTCGCCGCACCCGAGTGCGACGGCCACTCAGCCGGGAAGCGGCCCGACGTACGACGGCTGCCCCGTCTTCCCGGCAAGCGACTCGGCTTACAACGCAAATATCGCTAACGCGCCCGTCGATTCCAACTCTGGTTCGTATATCGCGGGACTCGGTTCGAACGCGAGCTGGTCGAACGACACGATCGAGTATCTCAACACGGCCAACAACTCGACGCCAGTGCTGGGAGTCAGTTCGAAGGAGCCGTGGCACTCGATGCCGCCCGAACCCTGGCTCTCGAGCTTCCGGATCGAACAAGTAAGCGACGCGCACAGCTTCGTGCTCCAGAAGGACTCGTGTCATATCTACGAGTTGTATGAAACGACGTACTCCAACGGCAAGCTTTCGGCCTATTCGGGCGGTGATTGGAATCTCACCAAACCGTACGTCGTTCGCAATCCGGGCAGCAGCGGCCCGAATGCCACCGGCACGTCGATGTTTGCCGGCGCGGTGAAGTATCCCGAGTTGGCCTCCGGAGCGGTCAATCATGCCCTGCTGCTGATCGTCCCCTACGACATGCTGGCCCAGTGGCAGTTCGTCTCGCCGGCGACCTCGACCGACGGCATTCCGTACAAAGGTCCCGGTCCGATGGCGATGCCGTACGGCGCCAAGCTGCGCTTGCGCGCGGATTTTCCAATCACCGGGTTCGGCACGCAAGCAAAGGCGGTCGTCAAAGCCCTGCAGACCTACGGCGCGATCGTAAGCGACACCGGCTGTTGCTATAAGCTGACCTACATGCACGATCTCGCGTCGTCCGACGCCTTTAACTTCAGCGACCTCAACCAAATCAAACCACGTCCCAGCGATTGGGCTGTCATCCACTTGCCCGCGGTCCAAAGAGTTCCCGGCCACTAAGACGTGCGACGGGCTCTCGCGGCTGCGGCGACCACCATGACGTGCGTTGACCTCGAAACGAACAGGTGCTTCGTCGATGGAGTCACCTTCTCCAGGCCTCCGACCGCATTGTCCGCCAGCCAAGCGCGCAGGAGCCGTAGCCCCTTTTGGTCGATTTGGAAGCATGCGAGGACTTCAATTCCGATCCTTCGGCCCGATCGCGGTTGTGCTGGCTGCGACTCTTGGGCTTGGAGGGTCTCCGGCTCGGAGCGCTTCGAGCCCGCCTCCGAAATCGGCCAAGAGTGTAACGTCGCCCGTGTTCGTTGCGCCGGCGGGTTGGCGTCACTTGCGAGGCTCGAGCGACGGACTCGGCATTTGGCAGCATCCGGGCGACGCGGATTATTCGCAAAACATCGTCGTGGAAGCAAAAGGCGGGATCGAGTCGCTGGATGCCCTGCTAAAGGCCGAGGTGAACTACATCGGCGGCCTTCCCGATCGGTTCGGTTACGCACCCACCGACACCACCGTGTGCGGAAACTATCCGGCGAAGTATCTCTCCTACACGTATACGTCGTCGACCGGATTACCGGTCACCGCGGAAGTCGTGATCGCCGTCTTCGGAAAGACCGGCTATTCGGCAAGTTACAACAAGTCGATCTCCCAGACTGCCGACGCCGCCGCCGAACGATCCCTAAGGACGTTGTGCGGCCACGCCGCTCCTCATTAAGCGACCGACCCCCGGATCCGTTCGATCTTCGCGAGCCAAGCCGGCGCGCCGTCGGAATTAAATCGCGTTCCAACGCGATCCGGCTCGATAGAGACGACTTTCCATCCCTCGCCGGCACCGAACGCCGCATTCAGGTCCGCGTAACGAACGGGATGCGGACCAACATCGGGACCGACGTCGCTAAAGCACAGCACGTACAAGGTCCCACCCCGTTTGGTTGCCGACGCCAGACTCGATACGTATATTGGCCGCTCGTCGACGTCGCACGTGTGGAACAATCCGCAGTCCAACACCGTATCGAAGGTTCGTCCCAACCGTTCTAGCGCGAACGCGTCGGCCACGGCGAACTCCGCGTCGATTCCGCGGGCGGCGGCCTTTTCACGCGCAAGCGCCAGTGCCGTCTCGGCGACGTCGATACCCAGAACCGGCAGTCCCTGCGAAGCGACGAGCAACGCGTTTTCGCCGGTTCCGCAGCCCGCATCCAGCACCGCACCGGCGAACGCTCCGCGCGCCGCCAAACGAACGATCGCCGGCTGTGGCCCGCCGATGTCCCAAGGCGCGGGGCCGCCGCGATACGAGTCGTCCCACGGCCGCCCCGACATCCGCTCGTGACTGGTCGGGCGCCGGCCGCCGAACCGATCGCCGGCCGAGCTTCCGGGTAGCTCCGGCATCGTCGCCTCAGCTACTGCGCATCGGGGATTCGATGGTCGGGAGGCTGGCGCAAGATGTCCGCCTTTTTCAGCTTAGCGGAAATCGGAACGAACTTGCGCGGTTTCCGCGAAAAGTTGAAAGCGTCGTCCGCGGGCGAATTCGCGCGCGTATCGCTGGCAGCCATCCGCGGTAACCCGAACGTGTCTTCGACGAACTTTAAGATGCTGCCATGCTCGTATTGCACGTGCGAAACGTAGTGCTTCTTCGCGTACGGCGAAATGATCAACAACGGCACGCGTATTCCCAGCCCGTCGTAGTCTTCCATCGGCGGGGGAACGTGATCGTACCAGCCACCGTACTCGTCCCACATAATAAAGATCGCGGTAGAGTTCCAGTAGGGACTTTCGCCGATCGCGTTAACCAGCGAGGTTACCCAAGCGGGTCCTGAGTTCGAGCCGCAGCCGGCGTGATCGGAGTTCGCGCAGGTGGGCGTTACCCAGCTCACCGCCGGCAGCGTACCGCCGCTGATGACGTCGAAGAATTTCGTCTGCGGACTGACGACGTCTTTGTTCCAATCGGGTCCGTAGCGAATGTGACTGATGGCCTGATAGGCGCTCCAGATATTTCCGTCGCCGTGCAAGTCGGCCGTGTAGTATCCCCACGGCAGACCGGCTTGATCGAGTTCGTCTCCTAGCGTAACCGAGTCGAAACAGGCCTGAACCGATCCGCCGATCTGGCGCTGCTGCGTGAGGATGTGAATCGTATCGCTGGGACCGCCGTCGCAGCCCCACTGGCCGGTGGGATAGTTGACGGCGGAGTTGGCCTGAGCGCCGATGATATATTGGTGCGAAACGAAACTGCTCGCATCGAGTTCCGAGGTGAACATCCGGTCTCCGAGCACGAATTGCTTGGCCATATCGAAATACGGTTGCGATTCGGTGCGCGGAACGTATGCATATTCGGGGGGCGAATACGGACACTTGGGCTCGTAGCTGTTACCGCATCCGACGAACTCCTTATTGAATCCGTCCATTTTACAGTTCGTGCCCGGAAGGCTTCCCTGCCCGTCGCAGGCTTGGAAAAACGACGTGGAACTGTGATCGATGTCCCACGGCGCTTCGAGACCGATCGGCTTGAGCTTGATTTTCTGCCCGGCGCTCGTGTAACCGTACGACTGCGTGTCCGCCCCTTTGTACCCCTGAAAGAGATCGTCGAAGCTCCGGTTCTCTTGGACGATAATCACGACGTGGCGGATCTTCCCGTTTCGATTGGGTCGAGGAGCCGCGCCCTTGATCCGAGCGATGACCTGACTCGCATTTTCGGTCGTGGGAACGATTCCCGTAGGCCCGCTTCCGCCTCCGCCGCCGCAAGCCGACAGACCGAACGCGAGGGTAATGAGAACTCCGGATGCAGCGACTCGCATACTGCGACAACCTCCTAACGTAGCAACTGCGGCAGTGATACGACGAAGGGCCTCGGAATCCTGACGGCCGGTTCGCCGATTGGAAACGCTAGGGGGAGTCTGCAATCGCGTGGCGTTCGAGCCACGAAGCCAGCAGCATGAAGTACGCCGGAGCCTGCGGGGCGGCGGCGGCGAGGGCTTCGGCATCGGCCGCCATCGCCTCGTGCGGATCGAACGCCATGTCGTGGTTCGCGCCGGCGACGACGGCGTACGCGATATTCGGATGCGACGGTGTGAGTGTTTTGAGCCGCCGGAGGGTGGTCGCCACCGGAATCCAGGGATCGGCGCCGCCGAAGACGAGCAACAGCGGTACGCGGACGCTGGAAACCGTCGCGAGCGGATCCTCGTCCATCTCCTTGCGGTACGACGAGGTCGCCGGATCGGTCGTAAGGCCGGCGTGCGACGGCATATACATCAGGTCGAACCAGGGTTTACGGTCGATCGCCGCGAGCGCCTTGACGGCTTGCTCGCGTGGAACTTGACCGCGTAAGTAGCCCGTCCACGCCTGCCGGGCCGCGATCATCGCCGCCACGTCGCCCGAGCCGTAACCCAGGACGTGCAGCTTGTTCGACATCGCAAACTCCATTTGCGTCTCCGGTGTGACCAGCGGCGCCGACACCGCGACGGCGAAAGCGGCTCGCGGATCGCGCTTCGCGGCCAGCACCGACAGCCATCCGCCTTGACTCAATCCCCAATACCCGATTCGATTTGGGTCGATCGGCGGCAGCTTGGAGATCGCGCGCGCACCCGCGATTGCATCGTCTGCCAAGAGTTCGTACGAAACGTCGCTGAGCGAGCCGGTCGACTTGCCGCTGCCCCGCCGATCGAAAACGAGCACCGCGATGCCGATGGCCGGGAGGCCGTCGCGCAAGTGACGGTACAGCGCTGCGTCGGCGGTGCCGACTTCGGCCCCATGGAGCACCACCACCGCCGGCACGGCTCGAGAACTCTGAGGGCGATAGAGGGTCCCGCGCAGCGTGGCTCCCGCATGCGTGAATACCACCGGTTGCGTGATGACGATCGGCGATCCGGGAACGTGCCACGTCTCGGCCGCTCGCGCGCCGCCCGACGCCATCGCTACGATGAGAAGGCACGCGGCGGCCCCGCGACGCACCGGCACGCCCGCGCGCCTACCTGGGCGCTGGCGGCGCGAAGTCGGCCTTGAAGAGATACAGTCCGTCGACGGGCTTGCAGTCGACGGTGCGCGGTTTGTACGTGCTGGCGGTCGCGGCCTTAAGGGCCGAAGCATCCGCGTCGGCATAGCCGCTGGACTGGGCCACCGAAGCCGTCTTGATCGAACCGCCGGCATCGAGATACACGATCACCTGCACGGAGATCGGCGACTGCACGAAGCGCATGGCAGCGGAAGGGTAGACGGGCTGAGCCGCTTTTAGGATCGCGGCTTGAGTCTCCGCGCAGTTGCCGGACGAGGTTGCGTGGGGACCCGGCGATGCGAGCGCCGTCGAGGCGACCAGGCTTGAAAAGGCGAGCAGCGCAACGGTAGGCATCTGCCGGGATTCGCGAACGCGCTCGCCGCGCGCCTGCCGCTCCACGCCGGATGGGCCGCTCGTACGATTGCCGGGCCACGACCGCTGCTGCTATACTGGCCCGACAAGACATATGGGCTCGTTCGACTTTCGCTCCCTTACGAGGGCGGCGCTAACGTGCGTTCGCCCCTTTCTCACGGCTGCCGGCGCGTGCGCGCTGGCGGCTTGTGCGAAGACGGGGACTTTTCCGGAGCGATCCGGCGGATTGATCGTCGCGATCGCGCAAGAGCCGGTCTCCTTAAACCCGCTCTACCTCGAAGGGGCGTTGGGTTACGCGATCGGCGAGTTGGGCTATTCCTACCTCACGAACTACGATTCCCACGGGGCGATCGTCGCCGACGTGGCCGCGGTCGTGCCGACGCTCGGAAACGGCGGGATTTCTGCCGACGGCAAACGCGTAACCTATCACTTGCGCCACGACGCGGTCTGGCAAGACGGCGTGCCTTTGAGTTCGCGCGACGTCGCCTTCACGTATCGCGCGATCATGAATCCGGCCAATTCCGTGTCGTCCCGTTACGGCTACGATCGCGTCGCTTCGGTCGACGTTCCCGACCCCTACACGGCGGTCGTCAGGCTGAAACGATCGTACGCGCCGATCGTCTCTTCGTTCTTCGGGGGAGACAGCAACTATCCGATATTACCCGCGCACTTGCTGGCGGGTTATCCCAACCTCAATCACGTTCCGTATAACGCCGCCCCCATCGGCTCGGGTCCGTATCGCCTAGCTCGGTGGACCCGCGGCGATCGGCTCGACGTTATCGCCAACGAAAAATACTACGCGGGCCGACCCGCGATTTCACGCCTGAGCTTGCATTTCGTCCACGACTCATCGACCATCGCCGATCAGCTCGCGACCGGCGAGGTCGACGCGGCGTTCTTCGCCGACGTGTCGCAGATCGCCGCGCTCCGGCGAATTCCCAAGCATCGGATCGTCGTTACCCCGGTGCCGTATTTCTACGCGCTGCCTTTCAACGTTACCGATCCGTTGACCAAAGACGTCGCGATTCGACGCGCGTTCGCGTTCGCAATCGATCGGCGCGCGCTGGTCCGGAAGGTCACCCACGGATTGTACGATTCCGAAAGCGGGATGCGAGGCTTGTTCACGTGGGCGTTCGACCCGCGGGCCGGAAGCGTGCCGTACGACCCCCGCCGCGCGCAGGCCGTGCTGCGGAACGCGGGTTGGAACGCCGGTCCCGACGGGATTCGCACGAAAGACGGACGCCGGCTGACGCTGCAGCTCGCATTCTTCACCGGGTCCGACATCGCCAACGAGTTCGTCCCGCTGATCGTCGAGCAAGAACGAGCCGTCGGCATCGACGTCACGACCAAACGGTATAGCCGCGAGGAATTTACGGCCCTAGACGGTCCGCTCATGCAGGGCCGCTTTCAAGTGGCGCTCTACGCGTATCAATCGACCGTCGATCCCGACGCGTCTTGGCTGCTCGCCTGCGGCCAGCGCGGACCCCACGGCTTCAACGACGCGCGCTACTGCAATCCGGCCGTCGACCGGGCCTTGGCGCATGCGGCCTCCGTCCTCAACCGCAACGCCCGCCGCCGCGACTATCGGTTCGTTCAGCGACGGCTGCTCGCCGACATGCCCTACGAGTTTTTATGCCAGGTGAGCGAGATCGACGTCATACCCCAGCGACTGCGCGGCTACGACCGTCCTTTGCTTTCCCCGTACGCCTCGGTCGCGCGCTGGCGCTACGCCTGGTCGCGCTGAAGCGATCGCGGGCTCGACTACTCCGGATCTGCCGACGGGGAAGGCTCGACACGCAGCGGTCCGCCCCGCTGGATGGCCGGAAACGCGCCCACGCTCGAAGATTTACGAATGGCATTTACGTCGGCGATCAGCGCGCTCAGCCGCGCGTTTTGCGACGGACAGTCTAAATCGGGCGACTTCCAGTCTTGCCACGTTACGTGGGTGCTCGTACCGAACGATGCGCTCTTCATGCACGGCTCGCCGGCCACCTTGCCGCTGCGAACGGCTTTGAGATCGGCGAAAAAGCGCGTCGTCAGCGCGGCGGCAATCGTAAACGATTTCGGTTCGGTGGGCGCGCGACCCGACCGGCTCTGCAACGTCAGCCGTCCGCTGCCATCGGACCTGACGTCGATGCGGTAACCCAGCGTATTGGTCGATCCCGAATCGACGATCGCCGCGTTTTCCACCGGCGAAGCGGATGCATCGTTCATGACGGCTCCCATGGCAAGCGCCGCACCTAAGACCAGCGCGACCGCGTATCGCATAATCAGAAGGCTGCCAAGCCGTTGGGCGAGCCAAGTCCGGTCGGCCCGTCGAAGCCCTTCCCTGCGTAACAAATGTAGTGCGCCGACGACGCGCAATTTCCGGACAGCGGAGCGTACAGGTTATTCCCAACCGTCAAGTCGTTGAGGTGCGAACGATTCGTCCAGAGGTTGCGCGGGCCGTTTCCGGAGCCGCCGTTTCCGGCCCGTCCGAAGATGCCGGCCACCAAAGGCGTCGAAACGCTCGTTCCGCCGAACGCCGTCCAGCCGCCGTATCCGCCGAAATACACCGCCACCGGCGTCAACACCGATGCCTCCGCCGACACGTCGGCTTCGGACCGCATCTTACACGTCGGATCGGTTTGCCACGCTGGTTTTTTCACGATCGTGCTGCAGCCGCTGCCCGCCCCGCCGCAGCTGCCGGTGCACGAGTAGTTCGATAACTCGTTCCACACCGATTCTTTCCAACCGCGCTGAGTGTGTCCGTGCACGAGAAGGGTCCCGCCGACGCACACGACCGTCGCCAAGGAGCACGGCTGCTGCGGACCGCCGCAGTTTTTTAATCCGCCACCCTGATCGCCCGAACTCGCCACGAATACGTGGCCGGGCGCCGAAAACGCCGGATCGGATTGCTCGCCGCCGCCGCCGCACTGAGCGCTTTCGCTCCCGCCGTACGAGTTGCTGATGACCGCGGCGCCTAGTTTTGCCGCTTCGGACGCCGCGGCATAGAGATCGCTGGTGAAGTTCGAGTTCGATTCGACGAGCAGGATCTTGCACTTCGGACACATTGCCGAGACCATGTCGAGATCGAGGGCCTGTTCGGAATCCCAGCCTTGGTCCGCTTTGGGCAAGTTGGTGCCGCCAGTTTGATTGCGAAGCTTCAGACATTGGTTGCCCGTCGTGCACGCCGGCAGACCGTAAAAGGCGCGATATTTCGCGAGATCGCTCGAGGCTTGCGGATAGCCGTACGCGTCGACGATGGCGACCAGGCTGCTCCGTGCGCCCGAGATATTGTAGGCGCTCGTCAGGTCCGAGGGACCGTAACCTTGATGGCTGACGTTCTGACCTAAACGATTTACCCGCAGGTCGCGCCGTTCGATCGCGAAGCACGTCTTTTCACCGGGTTGACGCACCGGAGCGCACACGCGATGGATCGCATCGGCCGACGCGATCGGAATCTCACCGTCGCCCGCAACCGAAACTCCGGTGCCCGTTGGGAGCGCCGCGTCTTGGGCTGCGTGCGCATCGGACTCGTCCGCGGGCGCCGCAGAAGATGGTTGCGGCGCATCCTGGGTAACCGGCGCGCCGGGAGCGGCAGGGATGGCGCTGCCGTTCATGCCTCCACCCTGACAGGCGGCGAGGGCGACCACGGCGGTCAAGGCGAGAGCGCGAACGAACGTCCGGTTCAAGTGAACCTCCAAAATCGAGTTGTACCTAAGGAACGCACGGGCGGCCGCCCGCGTTTCTGCCGTTCCGGGTCCCGAAACTTGCATACCGCCAGAACCTGCACCTACCCGCCTCCCGATTCCGCCCGGGCGTTGAGCCGGACGCCTGCTTACGGCGGCGGCCGTCTCAGGGCCGCGTGCGCCTGAGCGTCCCGGTTCCGTGGGGTTTCGAGCTGGTCGTCCATAGCGATGGTGCCGCGATCGTCGGCGCGGATTTCGCGCCCCGGAGCCGGAAGCGCTCACCCGAACCCGACGACCCCTTGCTCGCTGAGGCCGGCGTGCAGATCCGGGCGTACTTCGCCCGGCGGCTCTTTCGATTCGACCTCCCGTTAGAACCGGCCGGCACGCCGTTTCAGCGACGGGTTTGGGAGTTGACCGCCGCGCTGCATTTCGGAGAGTTTGTTTCGTACGCCGACTTGGCGCGCGCGGCTGGGCGCCCCCTCGCGCATCGCGGCGTCGCCATGGCGATGGGCCGGACGCCGATCGCCCTATTCATCCCGGCCCACCGGGTGGTAGGCAGCGACGGCCGCATGCGGGGGGGCCGTTCCGGTTCGATGCGCGCCCGTCTCGTCGCGTTCGAGCGGGCTAAACCCAAGCGTCCGGTTCAGCGGCGAACCGGCGAGTAGGCAGCGTTCTCGAGCGTTTGTTCGAGATGACGGGCCTGATAAGCGACGATATCCTCGACCATCGGGAACTGCGGATGGCGCCGGTGCGCCGACAAACGAAAGCCGCGGCCGCAAGGCTCGAGGATTCCCCACTCGACCATCAACGGCAACGCGCGGCGAACGAGACCGCCGGGATCGCGGCGCAACTCGGGATCGACGAAAATCTGCGGCGGCAGCGCGCGCAGCCGCTCCTCGACCGCCGCGACGGCTTGCGCCCCGGAGAATTCTCCGGACCTCCCGTCGAGCCACGCCGCGAGCAATTGGCTCGCGACGACCGGACGGATTGCCGCCAGTGTTTGCGTCAAGGCGGCGCGGTCCGATAGCGGCTCGATCCGATAGAGCATCGACAGGCGTCGGGCGACGAATGGATCGTAACTCACGCCCGCCAGATAGATTGCGGCGAGCGGCGCGAGCCGATCGATCGCGCCGCGCATTGGTCCGATCCGCCCGTCGACCGAATACCGGCCCTCGGGCGTCAGGTAAAACGTCGCGCCGCGCCGCACGACGTCTTCCATTCGAGCCATATCCGATTCGACGAAGGCCCGCGTCTCGTCGATGACCTCGTGCCGGTAGGGTTCGCGCAGGCTCGCGATTCGAGCGCTCGCGCGCGCCGCGCCGAAGAAGCGCGGCGCCGACAGGTCGGACGTCTTCGTGCCGGCTGGGAACCGCTTGGAGACGCGCTCGTCAAAGACGTCGTCAAGCGGCAACGGTCCGTGACGCCGCTGCGCCGATAATGCCAGCGCCGAAATCTGACGCGAGCTGATTTGGTTCTCCAGTGGCAGGAGTCCCAACGCGACGAACAGCGGGCCGAAGTTGAACGGTCGCAGCACGCCGGCCAGCCGCGGAAGGCGGAGCGCGAGAAACCCGGGCTCGTACATCCGCCGGGAGTTGGCGCTGAAGATCGGATGACGCCACGGGCCGCTTTCCACGAACGTCGTGACGACGATCGTCATCGATTCGAGTTCGTGTTGATAATTCGCGACGATCAGCGTCGGCCCGCGCCGGCGCGGGATCGCGCCCCAGTGACGGACGCGATAGACCGCGTGGACCCACGCGTAGTTCGAAACGTTCGCAGCAATCCGCGCGGGCAGGCCCCAGAGTGAAGAGAGCGGCGTGCGGCCCACTCGCAGCACGGTGAGCGACGCGAGCGCAAAGCTCAAACCGGCTAGTGCGAAGACCGCCTGATATCCCGCGCGACCGCCGTGAAAATAGCCGATCAGCCAGCCGCCGACCAGCGGCGCGACCACGTTGGGGAGGTTGCTGGCGATACCCCACAGACCGAGGTCGCGAGCGACGTCGCGCATAGCCGGGATGCTGTCCATCGCCAGCGCCCAGCCGACCGAAAACACGCCCCCGAAGCCGATCCCGAACAGAAACGCGTACAAGAAGATCCACTGCGGGGCGGGAGCGATCGCAAAGCCGATCGCGGCGACCGCCATCGGTACGCAGGCCAGCGCCGCGACGATCTTTCGCGGCGCACGGTCGGAAAGAATCCCCAAATAGACCGAAGCGGCGGTCGCGCCGAGCATCGTGCAAAACGCCGCGAGGGCGGTTCCGGCCGCCGGCGCGTGCACGCCCTGAACGTCGCGGAAATAGTAGAGCACGAACGTTTGGAGAAGCACCAGCCCGAAGAACACTAGGACGCGCGCGGCGAACACGATCGTAAAATCGTGCCAGTCGCGCACGTGGGCGCGATCCGGTTCGCTCCACGGCGGCTCGCGAATCCAACCCAGCGAAATACCGCACACCAGGACGGTCGCCGCGGCCGCCGCAAACGTAATCCGGGGATCCGGCGCCAAACCCGCAATGCCTAAGCCCAAAACCGTTCCGAAAAGGCTGGCCGCCCCGCGCACCCCCGATACGACGCCCCACCGCGCCCGCGGCACCAACTCCGGAAGGAGCACTTGATACGCCGCCAGCGCGACGTTGGCGCTAACGATTGCAACGGTCAGCCACGCCCCAAACGACACCAGCGTATGCGCGAAGGCCAGCGCGAGCAGGGCGACGACGTCGACCAGCAGTGCGACCGCGACGAACGTCCGGCGAACGCCTCCGCGTCGCCGAAGGCGATCCGAGAACCAGCCGGCGATCGGCGGAACGATCATGGCCGCAAACATGGCGGTGCTCACCATGACCGACAGCACGCCGACGTACGACGTAGGCGCCAGCCGCAGCAAGGCCGCCGGTACGGCGATCGTCATGAGCGCCGCGTCTTGAAAGGTTAGCGGGATCCAGAGGGCGTTGAGAACGATCCACGCGACGACCTCGCGCGGGCGGATTGGAGCGGCGCGCAACGTGCCCTTACTGTTTGACGGCGTCGATCAGCACGACGCCGCGCCCGCCAAAATCGCGCAATTGCGCGAGCGCACCGACGGCCGCACCAATGGGGGAGTCGGGATTCGTCGCTTCCGAAATGGTGAAACCCGTTTGCTTTTTCGTCTGGGCGTCGATCGAATCGCGCAGCGACTTCGGCAACAGTTTGAACTTTCCGATCGCGCCGATCATCGGACCGGCCTTGGCATCGAGCGCGTCGGGGTCGACTGCCAGCACGACGACGCCGTGCCGCTTGCCGCTCTCGGAACGTAAGAATACGGCAAAATCGACGCCCATGTCGCGCGTGTGCGCGCGCACCGCGTCGACCGTTTCGTTCGCAAGAGCGGTGCTGTACCCGGCCGGAGGATGCGCGCTCAGATCGCCGAGCCACGCTTCGAGCGCCGGCATCAGCGCCTGCGTTCCGGCGACGACGTCGTGACCGTCGTAGGTCCCGGCTCCCTGCGTGAACACCGCATTGTCTCCGACGCCCGGACGCGAGGTTATCGTTTCGTGCCAAACGCGAGCCGAAAGCACGGTCGCGCCGTCAAAGAGCGGAAAGTCGATCGAGTTGGTGGCCGCCGGCGACGGCGTCGCGTTCGAGCTGCCGGAGCGGTTTCCGCCGGAACACGCGGCGAGCGCCAGCACGAGCGCGACGGCAGCCCAGGCACGTAAGGGAGTCATGTCCGCGCCCGATTCGAGGAAATGCCGCCCGCTCCCCGTAACAGGCTGCGAGAAAACAATGAAATCGGGCCAGCGTCTTTCCTACGGATCGTACCTCCAAGTCGACGAGTTGCTCGGCTTACAGCATCCGCTGTCCAAGCCCGAGCATCACGACGAGATGCTCTTCATCGTCATCCACCAGGTCTACGAGCTCTGGTTCAAGCTTTTGCTCCACGAACTCGACGCAACCATGGCGGCGATGGACCGCGACGACTTGCTGCGGGTCGCCAAGCACTTCCGGCGGATTCACGCGATCCAGCGAATCCTGGAGCAGCAGGTCGACGTCCTCGAAACGATGACGCCCCAAGAATTCAACCGTTTTCGCGACAATCTCAATCCCGCCAGCGGCTTTCAATCCGTGCAATTTCGCGAAATCGAGTTCGCATGCGGCCTGCGCCGGACGGACGTTTTGAAATACGTGCAGCTCGACGATGCGGCGCGCGCCCGCCTCGAACGACGCGCCGCCGAGCCATCGCTTTACGATCACGCCAAGGAGTTGCTGCGCCGGCGCGGGTTTGCGGTGGATTCGTCGGAAGCGCTGCTCGAAAGCTTTCGCCGGATCTACACCGCGGAAGGCGAGTTCTACGACCTTCATCTGCTTCTCGAAGATATGATCGAGTTCGACGAGCGCCTGTTGCTGTGGCGCGGACGCCACGTTCGAATGGTCGAGCGCATGATCGGCCAGAAGATGGGCACCGGCGGATCGTTGGGCGCGGCATACCTCGCAAAGACGCTGGATAGCCGGCTTTTCCCCGAACTTTGGGAAGTTCGCACCTTACTCGGCAGCGGATACGGATCGGAAAACGGCAACCCGTGAAGGTGGCGCAGACGCAGGCGACCTCACGCGAAAACTTTCCAATCCTGGCCGACTCGACGTATTTGGTCAGCCATTCGATGGGCGCCGCGCCGGCCGGTGCAAAGGCGGCCCTCGAAACGTATTGGGCGCAATGGGCCGCCGAAGGACCCGAAGCGTGGGAGCGTTGGCTCCCGGCCATCGGCGAGATCGCCGACGGCATCGGCGCGATCGTCGGAGCGCCCGCCGGCAGCATCTTTCTCGGTCCGAACGTCTCGGTGCTGCAAGCCGCCCTCGCCACGAGCATCGATTTCGCGGGGCCGCGCTGCGAAGTCGTCTACGAGTCGCTGCAGTTTCCGTCGCTGACGTACGTTTGGCGCGAGTGGGAGCGCTTCGGCGCGGTTGCGCGAGTCGTTCCTTCCGACGACGGCCGCACGATTCCGACCGAACGCATCCTCTCCGCCATCACCGAGAAGACGGCGATTGCGGTGCTCTCGCATGCGTATTACGTGTCCGGGGCGATTGCCGACGTCCGGACGATTCAAGCGCACTGCCGCAGCGTCGGAGCCTTGCTCTGCGTCGACGCCTATCAGACCACCGGCGTCTATCCGTACGACGTGACGCAGTGGGATCTCGACGTCGTGACCGGCGGCTCGCACAAATGGCTGTGCGGAGGTCCGGGTTGCGGCTGGATCTACGTCAAGCCGGCGCTGCTGGAGCGCTTCCGGCCGGCCGTTACGGGATGGATGGCGCACGCGCGGCCGTTTTCTTTCGAGGCGGCGCCGATCGTGCCGGCGCCCACCATGTATCGTTTTGGGAACGGAACCCCGACCATCCCCGGCTACGTCGTGGCCAAACCCGGGCACGACGCGATTAAGAGCGTCGGCGTCGCGCGGATTCGCGAACATAACGTCCGCCTTACGAGCAACCTCGCGGCGATGGCGCTCGAGCGCAACCTGCGAGTGAACACGCCGCTCGACCCCGAGCGGCGCACCGGTTGGATCGGAATCGATTTCGACGAATCCGAGCGCGTCTGCCGCGACCTGATTGCGCGGCGCGTCTTCGTCGATTACCGGCCCGGCTGCGGCATTCGCGTCAGCCCGCACTTCTACACGACCGACGACGAAATCGACGCGTTCTTCGAGGCGCTCGACCGCCTGCGCTGAAACCTCCGCGCGACCGCTTGGGTCGCACTGCACGTGATCGTCGATCATCGCAACGTAGGCGCCGCATTCCGGCGCCTTTCGCTTCCCATCGCCATGCAGATGCTCGGGGATCAGCTGCTGGGCGTCGTCGACACGATTGCAATCGGGAGTCTGGGCACCGTCGCGTTGGCGGGAGCGACGGCCGCCAGCACGCTCTCGATTTCCGTGCTGTTTGCAATTTTTGGATTGCTGACCGGCACGTCGATCATCGCCGCCCAACGGATCGGCGCGGGCGACGTCGACGGCTTCGCGCGGACCATTCGGGCGGGCGCCGTCATCCCGTTCGCGGTCGGTATCGGCGCGCTCGCAATCGGTATCTTCTTCAGCGGCCCAGCGGTACGCGCGTTGATCGGCGATCTGCCCAGCGCGCATGCGAGCGCCTCGTATCTCACCCTGCGACTCGCGTCGGCGCTTCCGATCGTGATCTCCGGCACGCTGATCGTCGGCCTCGGCGCGGCCGGCAACCGGATCGCCGGCATCCTCGTTTTAATCGTCATCAATCTCGTCCACATTCCGCTGCTGGCCGTGCTGGCTTTGGGTTGGTGGACGCACCACCCGTTCGGGATCGCGGGCGCCGGCCTGTCGACGCTGTTGTCGGAAACGATCGGAGCGATCTGCGCCCTCGTATACGTCAGCCGGAAACCCGCGTATCGAATTTTTTCGAGCTGGGCGATCTCTTGGACGACGGCGCGCGAGTCCGCCCGGTTGGGATTACCGGAAGCGGTCTTTTTGGTGGGCGTCATGCTGCCCGACGTCTTCATCGTCGGCATGCTCGCGCCGCTAGGCGCGACGGTCGTCTCGGCCTTTCGCGCGCTCAACGTTGCCTCCGACCTCACCTTCGTCTTTCCGAGCCCGTTGCAGAGCGCCGCGCAAACGGTGATCGGACAACGCCTCGGTGCCGGCGACGTTGCGGGAGCGCGCTGGTTCCTCGCGCGCGCGCAACGCATCGCGGTTGCGATCACGCTGGCCGCCGGCGTTGCTGCGGCCTGTCTGGCGTGGCCACTGGCCTATATCTTCACGCTCAATGCCGCGGTCGCGGACCTGGCAGCGCTCCCGCTCGCGCTCCACATGGTTACGCTGCCGATCAAGGGTTGGGCGATGGTTTCGCTGTCGCCCATTCGCGCCTCGGGCGATACCCGCTTTTCGATGATCGTCGGCCTCGTCTGCAGTGCGCTGGTGATTCCGTTCGCATGGTTGGGAATCGAGAAACTCCACATCGGACTCTATAGCGTGGCGCTGGGATGGATCGCCGCATGGACGGCGCGAGCGCTGTTGACCCAGTGGAAACTTCGCAGCGAAGCCTGGACGCGCGCCGCTAGGCTTCCGGCGTAGCGAGTAGGGTTACTGCGACAATGCCGCCGCGAGTTCGGCGTGAATGCGTGCGTTGGTTGCAAGTATCGAACGCCCCTCGAGAGCGGCGGGCGAACCATCGCCGCTCGTTACGGTCCCGCCGGCTTCGCGCACGATGAGCGTTCCGGCCGCGACGTCCCACGGATTCAAGTCGAACTCCCAGAATCCGTCGAATCGGCCGCAAGCGACGTAGGCGAGATCGAGCGCCGCCGATCCGTCGCGACGCACCGCTTGCGCGCGCCGGGAAATCGTGCGAAAGCACGCCGCATTGCGTTCGAAATCGGCGGGGTGAAAGCCGGTGCAGGTCATCGCGTCGGCGAGCGCCGCGATCGGCGAAACCGCAATCGGACGGCCGTTCAAGCGCGCGCCCGATCCCCGTTCGGCGGCAAAGCACTCGTTCATCGCCGGGGCGTAGATCGCGCCGGCGATCAGCTCGCCCGCGCGTTCGTAGGCAATCGATACGCAGAACAGCGGGTAGCCGTGCGCGAAGTTCGTCGTTCCGTCGAGCGGATCGACGATCCATCGTTCGTCGCTCGTGCCGGCGTGTGCGCCGCTCTCTTCGGCAAGGATCGCCGCGCGCGGATAGGCCGCTTTGAGCCGCGCGACGACGATTGCTTCGCTGGCGCGATCGGCGTCGGTAACGAGGTCCGCCCGCCGGCCCTTTTCGGCGATTTCCCGCGGGCGGTCCAAACGCTCGAGCAACAGCGCTCCCGCCTCGGCGGCCACCGAGAGCGCGGTTTCGAGCGGATCGGCATGCGGCATGCGGCGAGTTTTGGACCGCGAAGGCCGGGTCACCCGCAATTCCGGATCGCCCCGCACGTTGGGCGGGCCTTTGGTTGCCCGTTACGGTATAATCGGTGTATTGGACTAAGCCCGATAGGTGAGGCGTCCACGCAACTATATGCCGCTGCCCCGAAACGTCGAGAGACGCCAAGCGGGTAACCAGACTGCGCCGAACACAAGGCGGTGTCTAATGCGGCTGGGCCATCGGAGCGAAAGCTTCGGGGCTCGACGGTGCGTGGTGTCAAAGCTGGTGCGAATGGGATGCGACTGGAATGACGTTCACGGAAGGATTCATCTCCGAACTGGTCGGCCGCCGCGCGACCGTTAACGATCTTTCCATTGGGAAAGTCTCCGACTTTCTCGTCAGCAACCCCGAGGACGCATTCCCGCCAATCGACGGCCTCGTCATCAAAACGTCGCAAGGCTTGCGCTTCGCACCAATCGACACCGTCGCCGACGTCGACCGAAACGGCTCGATCGCGCTGACGGCGGCGCCTAAAGAGCCGGCTCCCAGCGACGACGAGGAACTCTATCTCGTCGCCGACCTTCTCGACAAGCAGATCGTCGACGTCGACGGCCGCAAAGTCGTGCGCATCAACGACATCGAGGTCGCCGACGCCGGCGGAAAGCTGCGCGTCGTTGCGGCGGACGTCGGCGTCGCCGGCTTGCTGCGCCGGCTCGGCCTCAAGTCGTTCGGTCGCCGCTTCACTCCCGGGATCTATCGGGCGGTCCCGCGCACGATGATCGCCTGGAGTTCCGTCTCGCCGATTCGCGACGCCAACCCCGCCCAAGTGCGCCTTTCCGTCAAGGAGAGCAAACTCGCGCGGCTGCACCCTTCGGAACTGGCCGAGATCATCGGCGACCTGTCGGCCCGCGAGGCCGCGGCCGTCGTCGGACAGCTCGACGACGAAACCGCTGCGGACGCGTTCGAACACCTCGACGCCGAAAAACAAAAGACCCTCATCGAAGACATCGGCACGGAGCG
>DASXDV010000180.1:0-15663 GCA_036490465.1 Candidatus Tumulicola sp.
CCCCGACTTCGCATCGAAGCCGAAGTAGTCGTCGTCGGCGTAGTGCGCCGACGCCACGTGATCGTGAAAAACGTTGCCGGGAACGACGTCGAAGGTGACGGTGCTGCGTCCGTTTCCGCCGGCATGACCGTCCATCGCCGACATCTTCGTCGAGCAACTCCACGTCCCGCCGATGAGATAGTTGAAGAGGGCCATCTTACCCGTAAGCGGTCCGCCGGCCGCGCGGGCCGGCGCGAATGCGGCCAGGCACGTCAGTAAAACCGCGCAAACGACGGTGGGAACGACACGCATAACGATCCTTTCCAAGCAGCACGGAGGTATCCGGCAAATTTCGTTCGACGCCGCCCCTTGACCCTCCGGTTTGTAAGTGTTAGAGTGCGTTCAATGTCCTTGCACGCGACGTCCCCGATGTCGATGCCCATGTGTCGGATGCAGATGTGTCCGGCGAGGGGCAGCCGTGCGTAGTCAAGCGTAAACGAATCAACTCGAAAAACGCTCGTCGCACGCCCCTCGCCCGCAAAGGCGAGGGGCGCGTCGTTTTCGTTGCTTTCCCATCTCACCAGGAGGCTCGAACTAGAGTGCAGGTTACTGCCGGAATCGGATTGCTGGGCTGCGGAACGGTCGGATCGGCCGTCGCCGAGCGCCTGCAGCGCTCGCGCGAGCGAATCGCGCGTCAGAGCGGCTTGCGATACGAGCTGCGCGCCGTGGCCGTTCGCGACGCGGACAAGACTCGCCCGCGCTCGCTCGACGGCCGCCTGTTCACTCGCGATGCGCGCGCGATCGTCGACGATCCGCACGTCGACGTGATCGTCGAGTGTATCGGCGGAACGGGCGAAGCGGCCGAGTTCGTCGAGCGCGCACTCGACCGCGGCCGTCACGTCGTCACGGCCAACAAGGATCTGATCGCTACGGCGGGTCCGCGTCTGCGCGCACTGGCCGCATCGCGCGGGGTAACGCTCCGTTTCGAAGCGGCGGTCGCGGGCGCGATTCCGATCGTTCGAACCCTGAGCGAGGCGCTGGCCGGCGATCGGGTGAGCGCGATTGCCGGCGTGCTCAACGGCACCTGTACGGCGATTCTCTCGGCGATGGAAGCCGGCAGCGACTACGCCGCCGCATTAGCAGAGGCTCGCCGAAACGGTTTCGCCGAGGCGGACGCCGGCAACGACGTCGACGGCATCGACGCCGCGCACAAGCTCGCGTTACTGATGCAGTTGGCCTTCGGATTAGCGGTAGTTTCGCCGCGCATTCGGCGCGCCGGCATCGCGGGAATCGTCCGGGGCGACGTCGCGCGAGCGCGGATGCTGGGATGGCGTATTCGCCTTGTGGCGGCCGCCGCGCGAACGTCCGACGGCGCGCTTGCCGAAGTCGGCGCCGTCTTGGTTCCCGAAGATCACGACTTCGGACGGACGCGAGGTCCCGAAAACGTCGTGCGGATCGAGGCGCGCGACGCCGGTACGCTCGGGCTGAGCGGCGCGGGAGCGGGCGGTGCGGCCTCCGCTTCGGCAGTGCTGGGCGACGTCGTGACCGTGCTGCGGACGCTGCGCGACGCTCCGGAGTTGCGCCGCAACCGCGATCTCGACTTGAACCCGGCACTCGCGGTAGCGCCCCTGTTCGACACGCTGCCGCGCCCCGCCGAACTACCCCACTATCCTCTTTGGACCGACACCTGCCTCACCGATGCTCCGGCCACGCAAGCTCCGCTTGCGCTCTCACGGCCGGGAAGGGATTACGTTTCATGACCAGCCTCCTGACCGCGGCCGCGCCGCCAAAGCCCGGCTTCGACACCGTGGCGCTACACGGCGGTTTCGCCGGCGACCCCGCCACCAAAGCCCGCGCCGTCCCGATCTATCAAACGACGTCCTATTTGTTCGAGTCGTCCGAGCATGCCGGAAAGCTGTTTGCGCTGGAGGAGTTCGGCAACATCTATACGCGCATCAACAATCCGACGACCGACGTCTTGGAGCGCCGGCTGGCAGCTCTCGAGGGGGGAGCCGGCGCGCTCGCCGTCGCCAGCGGACAGGCATCGGTCGCATATTCCGTCTTGAATCTGGCCGGCGCCGGCGATCGAATCGTCAGTTCCGCCTCGCTCTACGGCGGTACGTACAACGCCTTCGCGCAGACGCTGCCGCGATTTGGAATCGACGTCGCGCTGGTCGACTTCTCCGATCCAGCGGCGGTCGACGCCGCGATCGGAACGACCACCAAAGCGGTCTTCGCCGAGTCGATCGGCAACCCGAAGATCGACGTGCTCGACATCGAGCGCATCGCCGGCATCGCTCACGCCCACGGCGTACCCCTGATCGTCGACAACACCCTCGCGACGCCCTACTTGCTGCGACCGATCGAGTGGGGAGCCGATATCGTCGTCCATTCGGCGACGAAATTCGTCGGCGGCCACGGTACCGCGATCGGCGGCATCATCGTCGACGGGGGAACCTTCGACTGGGCCGGGAGCGGCCGCTTCTCCGACTTCGTCGACCCCGATCCGTCGTATCACGGCATCTCGTACGCGCAGGCGTTTGGAAACGCGGCCTACATCGTCAAGGCGCGCGTGCAGCTGCTGCGCGACTTGGGCGCGGCGATCTCGCCGTTCAACGCCTGGCTCCTGCTGCAGGGCTTGGAAACCCTTGGGGCGCGGATCGAACGTCACGTCGCAAACGCTCAAGCCGTCGCCGAATTCCTGGCCGAACATCCGCGCGTGATGTCGGTCGCCTATCCCGGTCTGCCGCACGATCCCGCGTTCGAACGCGCGCGACGCTATCTCCCCGGCGGCGCCGGCTCGATCCTCACGTTTCGCATCCGCGGCGGCGAGGAGGAAGCCAAGCGCTGCATCGACCGGCTCGCGCTATTCTCGCTGCTGGCCAACGTGGGCGATGCGAAGTCGCTCGTCATTCACCCGGCGTCGACGACGCATCGGCAACTGACGCCCCAGGAGCGTTTACGCAGCGGTGTGGACGACGCGACCATCCGTCTCTCCGTCGGCATCGAGGACCGGCGCGACATCTTGGCCGACCTGGCTCAAGCGCTGGCCGAGGCGGAATGAACGAGCCGGCCGTTCGCGAGCGCACCGTTGCGATCGGACCGCTGGAACTCGACGGCGGGGAGACTCTCCCTGCCGTCGAGCAGCGCGTCACGACCTACGGAACGCCCGGCGCGGACGGGTCGAACGTGGTACTGATCGCGCACGCGCTGACCGGCTCGAGCGCAGCCGCGCAGTGGTGGCCGAGCATCGCAGGCCGGGAAGGTCTCTTCGGCACGCCCTGGTGCGCGATCGGCATCAATACCCTAGGCAGCTGTTACGGAAGCACCGGTCCGCGCGACAATCGCTTTCCCCGCGTGACCGTCGGCGACATCGTGCGGGCGCAAGCGCGGACGCTCGACCAGATCGGCGTCGAGCGCTTTGCGATAGCGATCGGCGGATCGCTGGGCGGCATGCAAGCTCTCCAGTGGGCGCTGGATTTTCCGGAGCGCATCGGGCGAGCCATCGTCGTCGGAGCACACGACCATCACAGCGCGATGGGGATCGCGCTCAACGCCGTCCAGCGCGAAGCGCTCGCACTCGATCCGCAGCGGGGACTCCGGCTGGCCCGCAAGATCGCCACGCTCACCTATAAGAGCGAAGAACTCTTTAATCACCGTCACGACCGCCGCCCCGATCGCGCCGGCGCCGCGCGATTCGACGTCGAAGGTTATCTCGAACGGCAAGCCGATGGTTTACAGGCCCGGATGGAACCCGCCGCCTACGCCGCGCTTACGCACGCCATGGACTCGTTCGACGTGCGGTCGCGCCCCGCGCACCGCACGGGCGACGGCCGGCTGCCGAAGCTGAGTTTCGTGGGAATCTCGTCCGACTGGCTCTTTCGACCGCAAGACGTACGCGCCGCCACCGACCGCTTTCGGGCGCGCGGTTACGACGCCGAATATCTCGAGTTGCGCAGCGATCACGGCCACGACGCCTTCCTCGCCGAAGCTTCGGCCCTCGCCGCTCTGTTGAAACCTTCCCTCGACTACGGCGCTTCGCGCCTCCGCTCGGGATGACAGTGGCCGTCGCGAGTTAGGTACGTTCGTAGAGGCGCTGGATGACGGCGGCGACGACGAGGCGGTGCTCGAGCGGATGCAGTCGGGCCATCACCTCGGCTTCCCCCTCCGCCGAACCGACGCGCAGCGGCTTGCGGACCACGACGGCGCCTCGATCGGCGTCGGGCGTGACGGCGTGGACGCTTGCGCCGACCCACCGGGTGCCGGCCGCGAGCGCATCGCGAATCGCGAACGCACCGCGAAAAGCGGGGATGCGCGTGCCGTCGGGCATGCCGACGTCGTTTTGCAGCGGATCGAGCGGGAGAAATGCGGGATGCAAGTTGAGCAGTTCGGGAAAGGCCGCGACGAACGGTTCGGCGAGCAAGTGCATCCAGCCCAGCAGCATCACGATGTCGGGCTGCAGCGCCGTAACCGCCGCTAATAGGCGCGCGTCGTACGCCGCGCGCGTTTCCTCCTTCCGGCTCCAGACGACCGACGCTGCCGTCAGGCGGGCGGCGCGCGCCCGCTCGATCGCGTACGCGCGGGAATCGTTCACGACGACACCGGCGATCTCGATCGGCAAAACGCCGGCGCGCGCCGCATCCAGTACGGCTTGCAGGTTCGAGCCGTTCCCCGACGCCATGACGACGACCCGCGGCGCCGGCGCGAGCAGCGCGGCCCGATCGAAGCACTCCGCGATCCGCGCGCCGGCCGCCTCGACGTAGTACGGCACGCGCTCTTCACCAACGGCTGCAATCAGCGCTCGCGAGTAGCCGCGTTCGTGCAGCCCCCCGAGCGCCGCGCGCAGGAGCCTGCGCCCGATGCCCTTGCCGCGCTCGGACTCGGCGACGCCCAACGGTCCGAACACCCCGACGCCGCGCTCGCGTGCGACGCCGCGCAGCCATCGAAAGCGCAGATTCTGCGGATCGTACGTCGCGAAACCGACGGGCAGCGTGCCGCGTCGCGCCAAGGCGTTGCGCCCTACGTACGCTTGCGAACTCCAGCTTCCACCGAATTCGTCGTCGATCCATGCCAGAACGGTTTCGTCGGCATCGGTCGACGCGCAGAATTCGACGTCCGCCAACGAAGCCGCCGGAGGGCCGGTCTCACGCGCGCACGCCGCGAAGCGCTCGTCTAGGTCGACGACGAGATTATAAAGCGCGCGCATCGTTCGAGGTTATTCGTACAACGCCACGAGCGCGACCGCGCACGCTTCGACGAACTCGCGGTCGTCTTCGCCGAACGCGCCGACGCGTTCGCTTTCGACGTCGAGCGTCCCAATCGCAATCCCACTTTCGGCGCCGAGAATGGGAACGATCATTTCCGATCCGGTCGACGAAAATGCCGGCAGATAACGCGGGTCGCGCGCGACGTCGTTCGCGACGACCGTCGCTTGCGTTCGCACGGCCTCGCCGCTCAGACCTCGCGCGACCGAGAACGACGGTGACGCCGGCACTTGCGGACCGGAATGACCGAGCAGTTCGATCCGATCGTCCGCGACGTCGTAAATTCCGACCCAGCGATAGCCGCGCGCGGCGCACACGATTGCGGCCGCGTGCCGTGCGCGCTCCTCGCGCGGCTTCGCAGCGTCGACGGCCGCCGCCAGTTCGCGCAGGATCGAACCCCTCATCGGTCGTCGCGCGCGGGATGCACGACGACCTGCGGCTCGTCGCCGGTGCGGCCCTCGATCCAACCCGCGACAAACGCGCCCGGCCACGCCGCGACCGCTTTGGCGACGTCGGCCAGCGGTACCACGAGCGTGAACCCCACGCCCATGTTCAGGACCCGATAGCGCTCCCGCACGTCGAGCCCCGCACGCCGCACGACCTCCCGTTCGATCGGCGGAACCTGCCAACGCTGTTGTTCGAAAATCGCCTTGACGCCGTCGGGCAGCGTGCGCGGAACGTTCTCGCGCAAACCGCCGCCGGTGACGTGCGCCATCGTCTTGACCCGCGCGACTGCTTGTATGGCTCGGACGGCCGCGTAGTACGACGGGTGCGGTGCGAGCAGTGCGTCGCCGTAGGTAGCGCCCGAACCCGGTACGATCGCATCGTATTCGCCGGCCCCAATGACGGACCGCGCCAGCGAGTAGCCGTTGGTGTGCAGCCCAACGGCGGGCAGTCCGACGATCGCGTCGCCCGGCACAACGCCGTCGCGTTGGGGAACGTCGGCCGTCGCGACGGTGCCGACGATGGTGCCGGCGAGATCGAAGTGATCCGGCGCGTACAAACCGGGCATCTCGGCCGTCTCGCCGCCCAACAAGGCACAGTCGTGCGCGCGGCACGCGCGCGCGCAGCCGGCGACGATCTCGGCGGCGACGGCCGGATCTAGCTTACCGACCGCAAGGTAATCGAGGAAGAACAACGGCGTAGCGTTGACGACGAGGATGTCGTTGACGCAATGATTGACCAGGTCCTCACCGACGCTGCCGTACCGGTGCAGCTCGGCGGCGATCAGAATCTTCGTGCCGACGCCATCGTTCGAGGCAACGAGTGCGCGGTCGGAGCTCCCCGGCAAACGGAAAACGCCTCCGAAGCCGCCGATTGCATCGAGTTGGTCGGGATGCCGCCAGCCCTCGAGCAAGGTTCGATAGCGCGCGACCGCATCGTTGCCCGCCGCAATGTCCACGCCCGCCCGTGCGTAGGCGTCCGGTCCGTCGCTTGCGCCGTTCACTTCCCCTCCTTCGCAGGGCCGCCCCGCAGCCGCACGCGAAGAGAATCGTCCGTCCTCATTCTGCGGCACTCTTTCACCCTGCGGCATCAATTCACCGCGCGAAAGGTTCATCAATGCAGTTCCGTATCGCTCACGATGCGCCCGGCGACGTACGCTCGGGCGCGCTGGTCGTCCCGGTCTTTGCCGGGGGAAGCCTCGACGCGGCGGCCAAGGCCGCCGACGCGGCCGTCGGCGGAGCGATCGCCGATGCGCTGGAGTCGGGCGAGATCAAGGGAAAGCTTGGCGAAGTGGTCCTCGTCCACGCGAAGGACCAGCCGTTCCGGCGCGTGCTCGCCGTCGGCCTTGGTGAGAGCGCCGCGTTCGAGGCCGCCATGCTGGCACGCTACGCCGCGGTTGCGGTGCGCTATCTCGGTAAAAAGAACGTCGCGGAGTTTGCCATCGCGCTGCCCGAGCAGGCGCGCGGCGCCGAAGTCGCGGCCGCCTCCTTCGTTACCGAGGGCGCGCTGACCGGATCGTTCGATACGACGGTCTATCAGGCGACGCCCGAGAAGCGCAACGCGGTGACCGCCGTCACGCTGCTGTCCGGCGGATTCGATTCCTCCGCGCTCGAACGCGGGATCGCCCGCGGTACGGTCCTCGGCGAAGCCGTCAATCTCGCTCGCCGGCTCGCGATCACCCCCGCCAACGACATGACCCCGACGATCCTGGCAAACGAAGCCGCCGCGGTTGCCAAGAGCGCCGCGCTGGAGATCGACGTGCTCGACGAATCGCGGGCCCGTGCCGAGGGCATGGGGTCGTTCTTGTCCGTCGCGCAAGGCAGCGCGCAGCCGCCCAAATTCATCGTGCTGCGTTACCAAGGCGATCCGGGCAGCAAAGAACTGTTGGCGCTGGTCGGCAAGGGCATCACGTTCGACAGCGGCGGGATTTCGATCAAGCCCGCCGATCGAATGGAAGAAATGAAATACGACATGTCGGGCGGAGCCGGCGTCATTGCGGCAATGTCCGCAATCGGCAAGCTCAAACCGAAGATCAACGTCGTGGGCATCGTTCCAGCCACCGAAAACATGCCCGGCGGCAAGGCGACCAAACCCGGCGACATCGTCAAGGCGAGCAACGGCAAAACGATCGAAGTCATTAACACCGACGCCGAAGGACGGCTGATCTTAGCCGACGCGCTCTGCTACGCCAACAAGCTCGGCGCCACCAAGATCGTCGACACCGCGACCCTTACCGGCGCGGTCGTCATCGCGCTCGGGCACGCCGCGGCGGCAGCGGTGTCGAACGACGATGCGTTCGCGCAGGAGTTTCTCACCGTGGCGAAGCCGACCGGCGAACGGTATTGGCAGCTTCCCTATTACGACGACTACACCGCGCAAATGAAGAGCGACATCGCCGATCTCAAGAACACCGGCGGCCGAGCGGCCGGAACGCTCACTGCGGCGGCCTTTCTGCGCGAGTTCGTAGACCGGACGCCCTGGATCCATCTCGACATTGCGGGCACGGCATATCTCGACAGTGAGTCGGCCTGGCAAGCCAAAGGGCCGACCGGCATTCCGGTACGCGCGTTCGTCTCGCTGGCCGAGGCGCTTGCCGGTGCGCCGGTCACCGCAACCAACGGAGCCGCTGCGGCAGCCAAGGCGTAGACGCGCCGCTGCGGGCTTCCCTGCGCGGGACGCACCTTGTGGGCCGCTCGGATGGGGGGCCAATCGGAGAGTGTAAGCTGTGCTTAGTTTAGTATAGGTGCAGTAGTAGCTTACTATAGGCTAGCCAATACCGTACCATAGTCCATAATATGATATCGATCTAACTCCGCACTCGCTCCCGGGCGACTATAAGCCCCGTCGAGCTCCCACGATCTTCGGCTCAGAGCAGCGTACGCGGCTGCTTCTACTTATCGCGGTGCTTGCGGAAACATATCCCGCCGAACTTGCCAGGTATAGCGGCGCCAGCATTTCTTCGGTGCAGGAGAGCTTAGATCTCTTAGAACGCGCCGCCCTAGTTTCCACACGGCAGATGGTCATTCGCACGCGGTTCAGAAGCGGCCGGTGCGCAAATCTTCGAAGGCTTGGCGCAGTTCGGTTTGCGTGTTCATTACGATCGGTCCGTGCCGCGCGACCGGCTCGCGCAATGGCTTGCCGGCGACCAGAATGAACCGGGCTGCGTTCGATGCGTGGACGCGGATGGTTTCGCCGCGCGAAAGCACCGCTAACTCCCCGCGTTCCACCGCACGGGACTCCCGTCCGAATTCGGCCGCTCCGTCGTACGCGTACGCAAACGCGGTGTGATCCGGGGGAAGGGCGGTTTCGAACGATGCGCCCGCGGCCAGCACCACGTCGAGATAGATCGCTTCGGTATCCGGCGCTTTGACGGGTCCGGATAAACCGTTCCAGTCGCCCGCGAGAACGCGCACCCGCGTGCCGTCCCGCTCCGATTCCGCGATGCGATCGGGCGCAATGTCTTGATAGCGCGGCGCGGTCATTTTACGATGGGCCGGCAGGTTCACCCACAACTGAAAGCCCCACAGCAAGCCGTTTTCTTGTTCGGGCATCTCGGAGTGCAGGATGCCGCTGCCGGCGGTCATCCACTGCACGCTTCCGGCCGTGAGCAATCCCGAGTTGCCCTGGTTATCGCCGTGGCGCATGCGCCCGGCGAGCATGTAGGTCACCGTTTCGAAGCCGCGGTGCGGATGCTCCGGAAAGCCGGCGATATAGTCGGCCGCTTCGTCGGAACGGAACTCGTCCAGCAAGAGAAATGGGTCGAGGTCGGGGAGGGCCGGCTGCCCGATGATGCGCTTGAGCGCTACCCCGGCTCCGTCGCTGGTGGCGAGCCCCCGAACGATCCGTTCCACACGGCGCTCCGTGGCACGATTGGTGTCTTGCAGCATGTCGTCTCCCTCTGCTCCCCATAACCCGAGTCGGGTTGCAAGCGCCGCAAGGGGGCGCGCTCCGGCGCCCGCCGAAGCGCCAAATGCCATGTACTCATCGGTCAAGAAGTCGCCCAACGGAACGGGCGACGCCCGTCCCTACGAGCCGGAGAAAAACCCGGCGATTCGCCGCGTCACGGCGGGCGCGATCAAACGGCGCAAAGGCAAGACGCTCTTTCCGGTAGCGACGGCCTACGACGCGCCTTTCGGACAGTTCGTCGAAGCCGCCGGGATCGACGTGATTCTGGTCGGGGACAGCGTCGGCAACGTCGTTCTCGGTTACGACGAAACGACCCCGGTTACGATCGAACAGATCGTGCACCACACCCAAGCGGTTGCCCGCGGGACGGCGCGCGCCCACATCATCGCCGACATGCCGTTCGGCTCGTATCAAGTCAGCAACGAAGACGCGGTCCGCTCGGCGATCCGGTTCGTCAAAGACGGCGGTGCCTGCTCGGTGAAACTCGAAGGCGGCGTCTACGAAGCCGAACGCGTGCGCGCCATTGCGCGCACCGGAATACCGGTCGTCGGCCACATCGGCGTTACGCCCCAAACCGCCGGCCTCGGCCCCGGCTTCAAGATGCGCACGCACCGCGACCGGCTCATCGACGACGCGCGAGCGATCGAGTCCGCCGGCGCGTACGCGATCGTGCTGGAAGTCGTCGACCACGAAATCTCGCGCGAAATCACCGAAATGCTCGCGATCCCCACGATCGGCATCGGGTCGGGGCCGCACTGCGACTCGCAAGTGCTCGTGCTGCACGACATTCTCGGAATGTATCCACATTCACCGCGCTTTGCCAAACGGTACGCCGAGGTAGGGCGGGTGGCGACCGAAGCGCTCGCCGACTACGCGCGCGACGTCCGCGAAGGAACCTTCCCCGCGCCGTGAATTGCAGAAGGGACCGGCCGAATGCCGATCCCTTCCAGCGGGTCTGTCAACTCACGCACTCAGTATAACCAAGCGGCGACGCCGCGGTCATGGGCCGTCGAGGCCCAAAATTGGGACCTGAGGACCCCTCGTGAGAGCCTTTAGCGCGTGGGCGACGTCCAGGCGCTGGACGCCCGAGGTTCCCGAGCGCATGAACATCTCGAAGTCCTCGAGTTTTTCGGCAATCGCCTCCTCCGAGGCGCCCGCCAGCAGCATCCGCAAGATTTCCGGCACGAACCGGTCGTACTCTTGCTCGGACAGCAGCGGCGCGCCAATGGGATTCCAACGCGACAAGAAGATCGAGCGAATTGCCTCAAACACGGGTTGGGGTGGTGCTTCTGCACGCGGTTGGAGAGCGCCCGCAAGGAGGGCCCGCGATCGCCGCGCGCGAGAAAATACAGGTGCTTTTTGCGCACGGAACGAAGCCGGTGATTGCGTCGAGAAATTCTTCGGGCGCGCGCGGCTCCCGGCCTCGGGAGCGAAACGATTGACATCATCACCAAAAACGCAACGACCGCCACCAAGACCCGCTCCAAGGCCGTCGTCAAAGAGTACGCTCCGCACGAGCACTTCGGAAGCCCGCTGAACGTATGCCGGATCTGCGGCGAAAAATACACGTACGTTCCAAAGCCGTATTCGCCGCTCGCTAAGAACTAAACGGTGCCGCCCCGGGCGAGCAACATCCCGATCCCGGGATCGCACCGGAAGATTTGGCCCGACAGTCGCCATGCCGACGCCGTGTCCGGCACCGACGACATCCACTTAACCGCCTGGTTACGCCCGAAGCGCGGCGGCGCAATCGATCTGCAGCGGGTCGAAGCCCTGGGCTCGGAACCACCCCTGGAACGCGCGTACGCCGCGCGCGGGATCCTCGCCGACGAGACCGGAGCCGATCCGGCCGACGTCGCGTTGCTGCGCGCCTATTGCGAATCCTTCGGGTTGACGATCGGCCAATCGCATTGGCGATCGGTGGTCGTCAACGGCTCGTTGGAGCGGCTAATTCAAGCATTCGGCGCGACCGTCGCCATCTTCGAAGACGACGGCGGACGGCGATTCCGCCATCGCTCCGAAGCGTTGCACGCTCCACCGGAAGTGTCCGCCGTTTTGCTGGGCGTCTTCGGTTTGCATCAGTGGCCGCGGTCGCGGCGGATCCCCGCGCTGAACCGGCATGCGACCCCCTTGCAGGCACGCGACGTGGCCGCGCGCTACGACTTCCCCGAATCCGACGGGCGCGGCCAGACGATCGCCGTGCTGCAGATGCGCGGAATGTTTCAAACCAGCGACTTCGACCAATGCATGAAGGCCCAAGGTCTCGCTCCCGAACCACCGATCGTCAAGGCGGTCGACGGCGCGACGGTGGCTCACGCGAAAGCCACGCTCAAAGATCTCGAAGCAACGCTCGACGTGCAAATCATCGCGTCGCTCGTGCCCGCCGCCCGCATCGTCGTCTACGAAGCGCCCAACGACGAACGTGGTTTTCTCGACGCCGTGCGCAAGGCCGTCTTCGACGAGGAACTGGCCCCGTCGGTGCTGTCGATCAGCTATGGCTGGCCGGAGCACCTTTGGACGCCTGCGGCGCTCGATATCCTCAACGACTTGCTCGCCGTCGCGGCCCTCGCCGGCGTCAGCGTCTTCTGCTCGTCCGGAGACAACGGCGCCGAACTCGACTACGACGGCAAGCCTCACGTACTCGCGCCGGCGTCGAGCTCGTTTGCAATGGGCTGCGGCGCAACCGTCATCGGCGACGACGCTTCCCAAGAGCAAGCGTGGGAAAATACCGGCGGCGGTTTCAGCGAACGGTTCGGCATACCCGGTTGGCAAGATCGAACGGCAGCCGCGGCGCAGCACTACGAAATGGCGCCCGGGCGCGGCGTCCCCGACGTTGCGGCGCAGCAATCGCCGGGCTACTACGTCGTGATGGACGGCACCGAACTGGCCATGGGCGGCACGAGTGCCGTCGCGCCGGTTTGGTCGGCGCTGGCCGCGCGCATCAACCAGCGGCTCGGCGCGCCGATCGGCTTTTTTCTGCCGATCCTCTACCGGCAGTTCGCGCCGCCCGTCACCGGCGCGGTCGTGGGCGGCGGCAACGGTCGCTTCAATGCAGGCGAGGGTTGGAATCCGTGCACGGGGCTGGGCGTGCCGATCGGTAAGGCCATCGAGCGCGCCCTACGCGCCCCGCGTTAGTTCATACAGCCGAGCGCGTCGTCGCGGAAGGCGGCGTGGGCGGCTTTGTACTTTTGCACGGCTGCGTGGAGCCGCTCCCGATCGACGCCGTCGATCGAGGCAAGCTGGTGATGGAGTTCGTCGATCGAACGTTCGTGCGCATCGAGGTTTCCAGCGGCTCGATCTTGCGAGGGGCTAGCCATGGTCGCGTCTCCCTTCCGAAACGAAAGCGGCGGCATCGTCTGGCGACGGCACCGTAGCTTGGCTTATCGCCGCGGCGTGCTCCAACGCCTGCTCGTCGCCGAGGCGCGCGCCCACGCTCAGCCAGCGTTCCAACTCCGTCTCGTCATAGATTTCTTCGAGCATCCGGGTGAGCCGATCGTAACCGTGCCGTTCGGTCGTCTGACGCGTATCGTTGCCGGCGTATCGGGCGCTGGTGAAACCCAACAGGATGGCCGCACGCTCGTGATCGCCTCCGAGCCCCGCGAGAACCGCGTGATGTTCGAGCGCCGTCGTCATCCAGCGAGACCCCGAACGCTCGAGCAAAGCCAGCGCCTCGCGAAGCAGTTCGCGAGCTTCATGCAGATCGTCGACCGCCATCGCATACGCCGCCAAGTTGCAGACCGCAAGACCGAGCGGAGCGGTATTGAGCCGCGCGAGAGCGTCCCGGGCTTGACGCGCAAACGTCCGCGCGACCTCCACGTTTCCCTCGGCGAATTCGAGTTCGCCGAGGTTCAGGAGAGCGCTCGCGTGGGCTTCGCTGCCGGGCCGCTCGCGTTGCGCCACTTCGGCGAAACGCTGCCGCGCGATTTTAACGTCGCCGCGCTGCAGATTCGCTACCGCCCAGTTCCGCAACACCGCGTTGAGAGCAATTGCGGAAAGCGCCGGGGCGCGTTCGTAGGCTTGCGAAAACAACGGCTCGGCCGCGTCGAAGCGGCCGGCATCGCGATGAACGGTGGCGAGATTCGCCAGTGCCTGCGCGATCTCGTCGGAATCGGTCGACGCCCGCGCGGCGGCGAGAGCGGTTTGGGCCGTTCGCTCGCGGTGCGCGTTCGAACGACCCACCAGCCACTCTAATCGAACCAACCGGCGCAGGACGCGGGCCCGAAGCAGATCGTCGGCGCAGGCCGATAGTGCCTCTGCGGCAGCATCGAACCAGCGAATCGCCTCCAGCGGCGTCGTCAGGAGTTCGGGCCATTCGATGTTGGAAAGTAGTTGCAGTCCGGCATCGGCATCCCCATTGCGTACGATCGCCCAGTCGACCGCCGCCCGAAGATTGTCGAGTTCGGGCGCGAGCGCGGCGCGCCACCGAGCGTCTTCCAGGGCCTCGGCTAATGGGACCGCCGCGGAGACGAGACCGGCATAATAGCGCGCGTGTTTGCCCGCAATAACTCCGGCTTCGGCGGTCGCTTCGAGTCGTTCGCGGCTATACTCGCGGATCGAGTTGAGCATGCCGTAGCGACGTTCCTCGCAGTCCGCATCGGTGACGACCAGCGACTTCGACACGAGCGCCGAAAACAGGTCGAGGACCTGCCAATCGTCGACGTCGCCGCCGGCGCAGACCGCCTCGGCGGCCGGCAACGTCCAGCCGCCCGCGAAAATCGCCAACTGAGCCAGCACGGCACGCTCGTCATCGTCGAGTAAGTCGAAGCTCCAGTCGATGAGCGCGCGCAACGTTTGCTGGCGCGGCAACTTGTCGTTGCGCTTCTGCACGAGCAGGCGAAAGCGTTCGTCGAGCTTTTCGGAGAGCCGGCGCAACCCAAGCACGTCGGTGCGCGAGGCGGCGAGTTCGATCGCCAACGGGATGCCGTCGAGCCGGCGGCAGATCTCCGCGATCTCCGATGCGTTCTCGTCGGTCAAAGCGAAGCGATCGTCGACCGACCGGGCGCGCTCTACGAACAGCGCGACCGCCGTCGTCTCCTCCAGCGAAGGGAGCCGGTACGCCTGCTCGCCGGCAACGTCCAGGCTTTGCCGGCTCGACGCCAGCACGCGCACGTTCGGGCAGGCGCCCAACAGGGTGCTGATGACGTGGGCAGCCGACGCAATCAGGTGCTCGCAGTTATCGAAGACGAGCAGGGCCGTCTTGGCTTTGAGCGCGTACGTAAGCTCCGCGAGCGGATCGGCGGCCGACGACGGGATGCCCAGTTCGTGCGCGACCGTCGACGCGACGTACTCGCCGCTCGCCAGCGGCGCCAGCTCCACAAACCAAACTCCGTCGCGCGCCTCGTCGAGAAAGTTCGCCGCGACCTGCAACGCGGTTCGGGTCTTCCCGACACCGCCCGCGCCGACCAACGTAACGAGGCGGTTGCGGCGCAGCAGCGCGGCGATCTCGTCGACCTCCGCTTCGCGCCCGACGAACGAAGTGAGCTGGATCGGCAAGTCGTTCGCGCGTTCGTCGAGCGACCGCAGCGGCGGAAAACGGCTATCGAGGTCCGGCGCCGAGAGTTCGTAGACGCGCTCCGGACGCGTGAGGTCTTTGAGGCGGTGCTCGCCGAGATCGCGCAGCGTTTCGGAATGCAGGTCGGCTCGCACGATCGCCGCCGCCGCCTCGGATACGAGGATTTGTCCGCCGTGGCCGATCGTTAGGAGGCGCGCGACGCGATTGACCACCGGGCCGAAATAGTCGCCATCGCGTTCCTGCGCGACGCCGGTGTGAATCGCCACCCGCACGCGCAGTCCACCCAGCGCCGAGAAGTCCTCGGCGGCGAGAGCCCGCTGCGCCTCGAGCATGGCCGCGGCCGCCTCGCTCGGGCGTGAAAAAGCCGCGCAGACCGCGTCCCCGAGAGTCTTAAAGGCATAGCCGCCGTGAGCGCGGATGGCTTTTTGCAGCAGGACATCGTGCCGGGCCACCGCCGCTTCCATCGCCGCACGATCGCGCTCCCAGCGGGCCGTACTTCCCTCGATATCGGTAAAAGCGAAGGTGACCGTACCGCTGGGAAGCGGTCGCTTCGCGTCG
>DASXDV010000137.1:0-21158 GCA_036490465.1 Candidatus Tumulicola sp.
CAGGTCGACCAATGCGTCGAAAACGCGTTTGAACGGAAACCGGTAGCGCACCAGCACCCACGCCACGAGAATGCCGAAGCCGAAGTTTGCCGTGGCGGCGATCAGCGACGCTCCGAAACTCAACTCGTACGAAGCCACTGCGCGCGGCGTCGAAACCAAATGCCAAAAGGCGCCCCAGCCGAGCGTCGACGCCTTGAAGAACGTTGCGGACAACGGAATCAGCACGATGAGGCTGAGATACAGTACGGTAAACCCCAGTGCCAGGCCGAAACCGGGGATGATGCTGCGCTGCTTCAAGACCAAGGACATGCAAACGATTCAGTGCGGCTGATAGATCTGATCGAACACGCCGCCGTCGGCGAAGTACGTGCTTTGCGCCTTTTGCCAGCTGCCGAACATTTCGGCCAGCGTTACGAGCTTCACCTTAGCGAACTGCCCCGCATATTTCTTGGCGACCGAGGCCAATCTCGGACGGAAATAATGCCGGGCGACGATCTCTTGTCCTTGAGGCGAGTAGAGATAGCGGAGATAGGCCTCGGCGACTGCACGCGTGCCCTTGGCGGCGACGACCTTGTCGACGACCGCGACCGGCGGCTCGGCCAGGATGCTCATCGAGGGAACGACGATTTGAAACTTGTTTTTTCCGAGATCGTGAACGGCCAGCAAAGCGTCGTTCTCCCAGCCCACTAAGACGTCGCCGATGTTCCGCTCGACGAACGTCGTCGTCGAACCGCGCGCTCCCGAGTCGAGCACCGGCACGTTGCCGTACAGAGCGGTCACGAATGCGCGCGCCGACGCATCGCTGCCGCCGGGACGTTTGCGCGCATAGGCCCAGGCGGCCAAGAAGTTCCACCGAGCGCCGCCCGAGGTCTTCGGATTGGGCATGATCACGGACACGCCCGGGCGCGTCAGGTCGTTCCAATCGCGAATCTTTTTGGGATTGCCCTTGCGAACCAAAAACACGATGGTCGAGGTGTACGGCGTGCTGTCACCGGGTAGCCGCGTCTGCCAGTTGGCGGGCAAGAGCCCGGCTTTTTGCGCGATCGCGTCGATATCGTATGCGAGCGCCAGCGTGACGACGTCGGCCGGCAACCCGTCGATGACGGCTCGCGCTTGCTTTCCGGATCCGCCGTTGGACTGTTGGATCGTGACGGTCTGACCGGTCTTGGCCTTCCAATACTTTGCGAAGACGACGTTGTAGTCGTCGTACAGTTCGCGCGTCGGGTCGTACGAGACGTTGAGCATCGTCAGCGACGCGGGCGCCCGCGCCGCCACGGCCGCTAGCGACCCAAAGCCGAGGATGGCCGTAGCCAAACCTGCGACCGCCGCGAGGCTGAAAATCCCACCGATCCGCTTCACGACCCATCTCTCCTTGCTCAAGATAGTAACCCAAGTCGCTCTAGAACCTTGAGTAAATAGTAACTTGAGTTATTTTTATGAGCCGCGAACTTCTTAGCCCCGGCGCCCTTCCCTGCCGCGAGGCTTGCCATTTTAAAAAAAAGCGGCCCGGCATGGCGCCGGGTCGCTTGGGTCCAGGGGGTTCGGCGCAGACGCGCCGATCGGTCTTTAGGGCTGCATCGAGGTCATGGGCGTGGGGGTTTCGGTCGGCGAGGGTGAGGGCGCGGGTTGGCCCGCCGCGCCGAGCGCCCCGGCTCCCAGGGTCACCACCGCGGTGAGGACGATGCCGGCAAACCATCGGTTCATGGTCGGGGTTCCTTCCTGTCGACAGTAGAGAGATGAAGCTTCTCCGGCTCTCCTACCACCGAATGGCTAAGAACTCACGCACCGAGCCAATGCTCGCTCGGTGGGCAGATCAAATGCGGCAGACGTCGCGGACGAGCACGAGGGTCGTCAGTCCGGCAGCCAGGGCGAACACCAAAATTCGGTCTTTCATCGTTGCCTCCACCTCACGTACCCGCTGCGAAAACCGTTGTTTCGGGAGCCTTTAGAGGCATCCGGCCGGCCGCCGCTCGCCCTATACTCAAGACCTTGGGAATAACCACCACGTTGACCCACCACCGCCCGAGCGCAGGGGCGCCTTCATTGCGGCGGCAACCTGATACGGCGGACAGATGAGCGTTACCGACCTTTCCTTCACGAGCGAAGTCGCCGCCGAGACGCAACCGATTTTCGAGCGGGTGGCGCACGTCATTCCGTCCGTCGAATGGCCGCTGCACGCGCCGTACGTGGCCGCGATCAATCGGCTCAAGCGCGAGCGCAATGCCGTAATCTTGGCCCACAACTACCAGGTTCCGGAGATCTTCTACACCGTCGCGGATATCGTGGGCGACTCGCTGGCCCTCGCCGTGAAGGCCGCGCAGACGCAAGCCGACGTTATCCTGCTCTGCGGCGTGCACTTCATGGCCGAAACCGCGAAGCTCGTCAACCCGGCGAAGACCGTCCTGGTTCCGGACCTCAAAGCCGGCTGTTCGCTGGCCGAGTCGATCTCGGCCGCCGACGTGCGGCTGCTGCGCGAAAAATATCCGGGCGTGCCGGTCGTCACCTACGTCAATACCTCCGCGGAGGTCAAGGCCGAGTCCGACGTTTGCGTCACCAGCGGCAACGCGGTGCAAATCGTCGAGGCGCTCGGGGTTCCGCGCGTCGTTTTTCTGCCCGACGAATATCTCGCCAAGTACGTCGCTACCAAAACCAGCGTCGAGATCGTCGCTTGGAAGGGGCATTGCGAAGTGCACGAGCGCTTTACCGGGGCGGACGTGCGCCGCTTTAAACGCGACGATCCGTCGCTCATCGTGCTCGCCCATCCCGAATGCCCGCCCGACGTCTTGAACGAAGCCGATTTCGTCGGTTCGACCCAAGGCATGACCGAGTACGTCGGAACGCTGGACGCCGCCAAGGCCGACGTCGCGCCGCGGGTTCTGCTGATGACGGAATGTTCGATGGCCGACAACGTGTCGGGACGATATCCGGGGGTCGAGTTCGTGCGACCTTGCAATCTTTGTCCGCACATGAAGCGCAACACGTTACCGAAAGTGCTGCACTCGCTCGAGGCGATGGAATACGAAGTTACGATCGAACCGGAAATCGCCCGGCGCGCTCGCCGATCGGTGGACCGGATGCTCGCGTTTAGCCGTCACCTGCGAGACTAGCGGGGTCAAGATGCCAATCGAACGGCGGCGTTGCGATGCCCTGGTCGTCGGTGCGGGTATTGCCGGTCTGATGGCCGCGCTCAAGCTCGTGCCGATGAAGGTGACGGTCTTGTGCAAGACCCGCCTGGGCAAGGGCGCGGCCACCGATTGGGCGCAGGGCGGAATCGCCGCGGCGATCGGCAAGGACGATTCGCCATCGCTTCACGCCATCGATACGCAGCGAGCCGGAGCCGGCATCAGCGACGAGAAGATCGTCGCGATTCTCACGCAGGACGCGCCCGCGCGAATCGAAGAGCTGCTCGAACTCGGAACCGCCTTCGACCGGGATGCCGCCGGGGAGCTGGCACTCGGGCGCGAAGCCGCTCATCAGCGCCGGCGGATCGTCAAGGCGGGCGGCGACGCGACCGGCCACGCGATCTTGGGCGCGCTCATCGATGCGGTTGCAAGCCATCCGTCGATCGAGGTCGTTGAGGACGTCACCGCGGCCGACTTAATGACCGATATCGATCTGGTGACCGGCGTATACGGGCGCGCGCCCGGGGTGGGAGTCGTCGCCTTTGAGGCCGATGCCGTCGTCCTGGCTACCGGCGGGATCGGGCGCCTCTACCGCTACACCACCAATCCGGTACAAGCGACGGGTGACGGGATCGCGATGGCGGCGCGCGCCGGCGCGTTGCTGGCCGATATGGAGTTCGTGCAGTTTCACCCGACGGCGCTGGCCATCGGACGGGACCCGATGCCGCTGGTGACCGAGGCGGTCCGCGGCGAGGGCGCCGTCCTCGTCAACGATCTGGGCGAGCGGTTCATGCTAGGGCTCCATCCCGATGCCGAACTCGGACCGCGCGACGTCGTCGCGCGCGCGATCTTCGAACAGCTCCAGCGGGGCCGTACGGTCGGACTCGACGCACGAGCGTGCATCGGCGCACACTTCCCCGCGGAGTTCCCGACGGTTTTCGGGTTCTGCATGGCGGCCGGCATCGACCCTCGCGTGCAGAACATTCCGGTCGCACCGGCCGCGCACTATCACATGGGCGGCATTGCGGTGGACGAATGGGGGCGCACGACCCTGCGGCGGCTGTGGGCCTGCGGCGAGGCGAGCGCCACCGGCGTGCACGGCGCCAATCGGCTCGCGAGCAACTCGCTGCTCGAAGCGTTGGTCTACGGCTCGCGGGTTGCGCTCGACGTCAAAAATTCCGAATCCGTCGCGCACGATGCAAAATCGTTCGCCTACGCCGCCGGCGCGATCTCGGACGGACGCGAAGCGCAGGCGATCAGCGATTTACGCAACGTCATGTATTCCGATGCCGGCCTGGTGCGCCACGAGCGCGGCTTACGCGAAGCACTGGCCCGCATAACCGAATTGGAAGCGGCGTTCCCCACCCCGAGTAACGATCTGCACAACCTCTTAGTCGTCGGACGTTTGATCGTCGAAGCGGCACTGGCCCGATCCGAAAGCCGCGGCAGTCACTTTCGCAGCGATTTTCTCCAGGCCGACGAGGCGCTCGCCAAACGTTCCTTTACGCGGTTGCGGCGCCTTGCTTAACGCACCCAGCCGGCTCGTTTTAGAACCGATCGTGCGAGCCGCTCTGCTCGAGGACGTCGCGCGGGGCGGCGACCTTACGACCGAAGCAATCGTGCCGTCCGATCTGGTGGCGCACGCGCGCATCACGGCGCGCCAGCCGGGAGTCATCGCCGGCCTCGACGCGGCCGCGCTCGCCTTCGCCTTGCTGGACGACACGATCGAGATGGTCGCGGCGGTTGGCGACGGCGCAAGCGTGCGCGCGGGTGAGGCGGCCGTCGAACTCCGCGGCAACGCGCGCGCCATGTTGACCGCCGAACGCACGGCTCTGAACTTTCTCTGCCGCCTGTCCGGCATCGCGACCGCGACGCGCGAGTTGGTCGGGTTGGTCGCCGGAACGCGCGCCCGCGTCGCCGACACGCGCAAAACGACGCCGGGATTGCGGGTCCTCGAGAAGTATGCCGTTCGCTGCGGGGGCGGAACGAACCATCGCTTCGGCTTGGACGATGCGGTCCTGATCAAAGACAACCATCTGGCGCTCGCGGGGTCGGTTCGCGCGGCGGTCGCGGCGGTCCGCGAGCGATCGGGTCACATGGTAAAGGTCGAGGTCGAAGTCGACACGCTCGAGCAGCTGCACGAGGCGCTCGAGGAACCGATCGACGCGGTCCTGCTCGACAACATGAGTCCCGAGCTGCTGACCGAGGCCGTGCGGATCGTCGGCGGATGGGTGCTGGTCGAAGCCAGCGGCGGCATCACCCGCGAGTCGATCGTTGAAGTCGCGCGCAGCGGGGTGGACGTCATCAGCGTCGGCCGCTTGACGATGGGCGCGCCCGCGCTCGACCTCGGACTCGACGTCGACATCCGCTAGCGGTAAGACAGCAGCGCGAGCGCGACCACGGCCCCGATCGCGACGATCCCCAACGCAATGCCGTAAGCCGACAGAGCCGAGAGCCGAACGACGCGGCCGGCGCGCAGGCCGCGGTCGGTTGCCGAGTAGCGCCACGCGCCCAACACGGCAATCGCGACGCCGAAGACGGCCATTCCGGTTCCGAACGCCGTCGAAACGCCTTCCGTCCCGCCGCCCGCGTGAACCAAAACCGAAAACTCGCGGGCGAAGAGCGAAAAGCGCGCGATCACGAAGCCGAAGGCGATGAAGGCGAGCGCCGTGCGCACGTAGGCCAGAAAAGTGCGCTCGTTGGCGAGCGTGTCGTTGGCGCGAACGTCGGTTTCCATCGAACGACCCTTCGACTTCCGAAGCCCGGTTGCTTGGAGCGGGCGCGAACGCCCGCTGAAGCGAAGCGTCGAACACGATGATCGACGAACGAACCAGCGAGTCCACCGCGTCAACCGCCCACGCCGGACACGATCCCGATACGCCACCCGCTTTGGTCGAATTCATGGCCGGAGGCTGGATCGAACGCCCATTGGCGGCGACCCCGCATCCGCAGTCGGCTCGCCTGCGCGCGCGCCGCGAAGCGCTTTCGAGGGCCTTTCCCGGCGTCCACATCGTCGTTCCAGCCGGACGCGAGCGGGCGCGCGCGAACGACACGTTTTTCCGGTATCGGCCGGGGAGCGATTTCGCGTACCTCCTGGGCGGAGGCGAGCCGGGTGCGTTACTGGTTCTCGAGCCCGCCGGCAGCGGACATCGAAGCATCCTTTTCGTTCGCGAGCACAACCGCGGCAAAGCCGAATTTTTTTCCGATCGCACGCAGGGCGAGCTGTGGGTCGGGCGTCACCGCGGCGTCGACGAAAGCGTCCTTTTCTACGGAGTCGACGACTGCCGGACGCTGTCGGACGCCCCGGCCTACCTCGAAGATCTCGCCACCGCGGGATCGGCGCGGGTCGTTCTCCGGTCTCTCGACGAGACGGTCGACGCGCTACTGGAAGAGCGCGGCGACGACGGCGAACTCGCGATCGGCCTGAGCGAAATGCGGCTGATCAAGGATGAATACGAGCTGGCCGAACTGCGCAAAGCGTGCGCGATCACCAAGCGCGGCTTCGAAGATGCGATTCGCGTCATGCGCGACGGCAAAACCGAACGCGAGATCGAGGCCGCTTTTTGGCGTCGCGCGCGCGTCGAAGCCAACGACGTCGGTTACTTGACCATCGCGGCCGCCGGCGACCATGCGTGTACGCTTCACTGGAACCGCAACGACGGTCCGCTGCGCGCGGGGGCGCTCGTACTGCTCGATGCCGGCGTCGAATGCGATTCGCTCTACACCGCCGACGTCACGCGGACGCTGCCGGTCGACGGCACCTACTCGCCCGAACAGGCGGCCGTCTACGAAATCGTCTGGGAAGCGCAGCGCGCCGGGATCGAGGCGGTCGCTCCCGGCAACGATTTTCTGGAACCGAACCGGCGCGCCATGCGGGTCCTCGCCCGCGGCTTGATCGAACTTGGGATCGCGAAGGGTTCGCCCGACGAACTGCTCGACCCGGAGCGCACCTTCTACCGGCGCTATACGCTGCACAACGTTAGCCACATGCTGGGGATCGACGTGCACGATTGCGCACGCGCCCGGGCGCGCGAGTACCGCTACGGCACGCTGCGGCCCGGTATGGCCCTTACCGTCGAGCCCGGCCTCTACTTTCAGCCGGACGACGCAACCGTTCCCGAGCGCTTCCGCGGGATCGGCGTACGAATCGAGGACGACCTCGCCGTGACGGCGACGGGCGCCGAGAACTTCTCGGCGATCCTGCCGTCGAAACTCCGCGACGTCGAAGGCTGGATCGCCGAGCTGAGAGCCTAGATCTTACGTCGGCATCACCGACGAGCCCGGCGGCGCCGGCGGCGGCTGCGGGGGCTGCGGAGGCAACGGGAAGAGGCCTCCACTCTGACCCTCGAGCGTGTCGTGAATCGGCCACTGTCCGAAAGCGAGAATCAACAGGCAGATCAGGGGACCGACGTAGGGAACGAGACAGAGCAGACCCAGCGCGCCGTTCATTCCGGTCTTTGCAAAGATCCGCCAAAAGAGCCAGACGAAGAAGATCGCCAGCGCGCAGGTGATGATGATCGCAACCAGGACGACGCCGCCGAAGATACCGGCGGCGGCCGCATTGGTAGCGCTATCGCTCGAGTCCATGCAGGAAACCTCACAAGCAAGTGCAGCAACTGCCAGGACGAGTGCGGGGCGGCAGCCGCTAGCTCCTTCAGCTAAGCCCCCGGCGAAGCGGAGCTTCCACTCGACGCGCGAGCTATGCTTCGACCGAAGGGGCAGCGAATGGTCCCGCATGCCGCTGGTCTTCGTGCCGACTCCGCTGGGAAATCTGCGCGACGTGACGCTCCGGGCGATCGAGATTCTGCGGGACGCAGAGCTGATCGTCGCCGAGGACACGCGAGTCGCCCGCAGGCTTCTGCAAGCGCTCGGAATCCGGGGCCGCGAACTCTGGAGCTACCGCGAGCAAAACGCCGCCGGCGCGACGCCGGGGATCCTCGAACGCGCGCGAACCGGCGTCGTCGCCGTTACGACCGATGCCGGCATGCCCGGCGTGTCGGACCCCGGAAGCGACTTGATCGCGGCCGCACGTTCGGCCGGGGTTAGCGTCGAGGTGCTCCCCGGGCCCAGCGCGGCGTTCGGCGTCGCGGTACTCTCGGGCTTTTCGTTGCGCCGCTTTTCCTTTGAGGGATTTGCGCCCCGCTCGTCGCGCGCCCGCCGCGACGCTTTTGCAGGCGCCCTGCGCGGCGGCGCGACGACCATCTGGTTCGAGTCGCCTCGACGGATTCGCGCGTGCCTCGCCGATCTGGACGCAACGGCGCCGGATGCCGGGGTCTTTCTCGTGCGCGAGTACACGAAAATCCACGAGCAGCAGTTGTGGGGCAGCCCGGCCGTCGTTGCCGCCGGACTCGTGGATCCGGTGCGCGGCGAAATCGCCCTCGCACTCGCCGCCGGTCCGCGCCCCGCTGCCGCCGAACCTGCCGGCGACCGAGCCGACGCCCAGATCGACGAACTTCTGGCCGCGGGCTGCCGGATCGGCGAGATCGCAAAACGGCTCGCACTACGCGGGTTGGGCGACCGCAGCGAGCTGTACGCGCGTGCGAGCGCGCGCCGGCAAGCCGGAAAGGGCGGCGAGCGCCGCGCCGAAAGCACGCGACCATGACCCGGGCTTACTACGTCACGACGCCGATTTACTATATTAGCGGACAACCCCATATCGGCCACGCTTATACGACGGTCGTCGCGGACGTGCTGGCGCGCACCGCCCGGACGGCCGGCCCCGCTCGCTTTCTGACCGGTACCGACGAGCACGGGCAAAAGGTGGCCAATGCGGCCGCCGCCGCCGGCAAAACGCCCAAGCAGTGGTGCGACGATCTCGTCCCGCGCTGGAAGGAGCTGTTCGCCGCCTACCACGTCGCCTACGACGATTTCATCCGCACGACCGAACCTCGCCACGAACGCGTCGTGCAAGCCGCGTTCGAGCGTATGCGCGAAAGCGGCGACGTGTATCTCGGCAAATACGAGGGCTGGTATTGCGTTTCCGACGAGACGTTCTGGCCGGAGTCGAAGTTGGCCGCCGGCCATTGCCCAACGTGCGGACGCGAAGTGACGCGCATCTCCGAGGACGACTGGTTTTTTCGGCTGTCGAAGTATCGCGACCGCCTGATCGAGCACTTTCGATCGCACCCGCAGTGGGTGCGGCCCCGCAGCGTTTACAACGAGATGATGGCGCTGCTCGAAGAAGGTCTCGACGATCTGTCGATCACTCGCACGAACTTAGAGTGGGGCATTCCAGTGCCCGGCGGCGGCGGCGTGATCTACGTGTGGTTCGACGCCCTGCTGAACTACGTCTCGGCAATCGGCTGGTCGACCGACCCAACGACGTTCGCGACGTACTGGCCGGCTTCGGTCCAGCTGATCGGTAAGGAGATCGCGCGCTTTCACACGCTGATCTGGCCCGCCATGCTCTGGTCGATCGGCGAAGCGGCACCCGAGTCGGTTTTTGCGCACGGATGGATTACGGTGGACGGTCAAAAAATCGGCAAGAGTTTGGGCAATGCGATCGATCCGTTTGCCCTGGCCGAACGCTTCGGAGCCGACTCTTTGCGCTATTTCCTGTTACGGGAAGCGCCGTTCGGCAGCGACTTCTCTTATTCGGAAGAGAAAATCGCCCAACGGCACAATAGCGATCTCGGAAACGATCTCGGCAATCTGCTGCATCGAACCGCGTCGATGGTCCACAAATATCGGCAAGGGCGCGTGCCGCGCGGGGCTCCCTCCAGCGACCTCGGCACGCGCTTCGCCGATCTGCCCGCGCGGGTGCGGACCTACGTTTTCGACCTGCGATTTCGCGAGGCGCTCGAAGCGGTCTGGGAGCTCGTGACCGCCCTGAACCGCGCGGTTGACGATCGCAAACCTTGGGTGCTGTTCAAAGAAGGCCGCAACGACGAACTCGACGCGCTGCTCTACGATTTGTGCGAAGGACTGCGCTGGCTGGCGATTCTCTTGCACCCCGTTATGCCCGAACGCATGGAAGAACTGGGTAGGCGGATCGGCATCGGCGCGACCGTCGCGGACGACTGGGGCAGCGCCCTTTCCGGCTGGGGCGGCCTCGCCGACGGAACGGCGATCGCGAGCGGCGAGCCGCTCTTCCCGCGCATCGAGCTCGCGCCGCTACCGTGATCGACACCCACTGTCATTTGCACGATCGCCGTTACGACGACGACCGCGCGCAGACGGTCGAACGCGCGCGCGCAGCCGGCGTGGGCCGGATGGTGACGGTCGGCTGCGATCTCGCCGACAGCGCACGCGCGCTCGCGACGGCGGGCGAGTACGGCCTCGCGGCTTCGGTGGGCATCCATCCGCACGAGGCTAAGGATGCGCCGGCCGACATCTCCGCCGCGTTCGCCACGCTGATCGGGGAAGCGCCGGTCGTCGCGATCGGCGAGACGGGCCTCGACTATTACTACGATCATTCGCCGCGCGACGTGCAAGCGAACGTGTTGCGAGCGCAAATCCGTTTCGCCCGCGGTCGAAACTTGCCGCTGATCTTTCATCAGCGCGATGCCTACGACGATTTCCTCGAAATCCTCCGCGAAGAGTTCGCGCCGGGCATGCGCGGGATCGTGCACTGTTTTACCGGCTCGGCCGAACAGGCTCGCGTTTATACGCGCGAGTTCGGGCTACTCCTAGGCATTGGCGGCGTGGTCACCTTCGCCAACGCGCAGCCGTTGCGCGACGCCGTTCGCGCGGTCGGCCTCGACGAGCTGGTGCTCGAAACCGATGCGCCGTATCTCGCCCCGGTTCCGCTGCGCGGAAAGCGCAACGAACCGGCCTTTCTCGCCCACGTCGCGGCAAAGGTTGCCGACGTGCTGGACGCAGGCGTCGCCGAGGTCGTCGACGGGACGACTCGCAACGCCGAGGCGCTGTTCGCAAGCCGCTCGCGACCCCAGCCGAACCGGCCCTAGCGCGCCGCCCGCAAGGGGTCGGGGTCGTCCAAGCGCCCGATCGTCCGGTGGCCGAGCATACGCTTACTTTGGAGGGTAGGACTACCTATCGCCTGGCGGATCAGGCCCTCGACCTGCCGAAATAATCGCAGATCACTCGACCGTTGCTTATATTTCAGGAGGCATATGCGAAGAACATCTCGCGTGATTGCGTCCACGCTGGGCCTGGCGCTCGCACTTTCCGCGTGCAGCGGACACAATTCCACGCTTCCATCGCTCGGGGATAACCCGCAAGCGGCTTCCCAATCGGTCGCTTCCCGAACGGCCGCTTCGCAGTTCGGCGTAACCCACTCGACGCTCTCGGACAAACCGATCGTTTCGGTGCCGAGGATGTTTGGGAAACTGTCGTTTAGCGATAGCGGCCGCCATCTGTCCAACGCGGTCGTGCGCGTTTCGCTGACCCTGCGATACAACCACCAAAACCAACTCGACGAACTGGTCGCACGGCTCGGCAATCTGCACTCCGGTTCGCACCCTCGCTTTCTTTCTCCAAGAGAGTTCAACTCGTACTACGCTCCGACGCCGGAGCAAGAACGCAGCGTCGTACGCGCGCTGCGCGAGGCCGGCTTTACGATCGGCAAGCAGTTCGCGAACCGCACGATCGTTGCCGCGACCGCACGGACCGCCGTGGTCGAAAAGTTTTTCTCGACCGAAATTCATTCCGTACACCAAGGCCAATACGGCGATCGCTATACGAACGTGCGATCGGCAACGGTTCCGTCGGCCATCGCGCCGTACGTGCGCGACGTTTCGCTCAATAATCTGGTCGTGGTCCGCACGGTCGTCGATCAAACCGGCGGCAGCCGCACCACGCCTTCCTTCCCGGTAGACGCGGCGGGACGTCCGGTCGTACCGCTCACCGGAATCACGCCGATGGACTCCAGCGGCAATCTCGTCAACGGCGGTTTCGAAACCGGAGCGTTGAGCCCGTGGATCGACGAGAGCACGGGGACGCCCGACGCTCGAGTGACCACGACGCGCGCGCATTCCGGTTCGTATTCCGCGGTCATGGGCGCGCTGTCGCCGCCCGAAGTCAACGGCTGGTCGGCCATAGCTCAGCAAGTCAAAGTTCCGTCCAACGGTAAGCTCAGCTTCTGGGTCTATCAAGGTTCGAACGAAGGCACGCTAGGCTACGGCACCCGCTACGCATGGCAAGCCGGATATCTGCTCAACTCGAGGGGAAGCATTCTCAAGACGTTTTTTAAGACGGTCAACAACACCAACGGCTGGGTGAGCTATACGATCAACCTCGCCCAGTACGCGGGACAGAACGATTACATCTATTTCGGCTGTTTCGGCGACGGCTACAGTCAAGCATACACGTATCAATACGTCGACGACGTCACGTGGGCCGGCGCATCGCCGTCTCCGTCGCCAAGTCCGACCACCAGACCGACGAGCACGCCGACCGTTGCGCCGACGAGCACGCCGACTGCAAAACCGACTGCGACGCCGACGGCCAAACCGACGTCTACGCCGACTACGGGCCCGACGCCGACGCCGACCACGGCTCCAACCTCGACTCCCGGCGGCGGATGCAACAACGCCGCTCCGGATAACGGACCGCTGACCAACTCGTCGGGCACCCTCGCGACCGGCGTCGCGAAGCCGTTCGACTATCCGGTACAGCACGGCTGCAATGGAGCCGGTTACACCGCGGCGATCGTCATCGACGATCCGGTGAACACCAGCTATCTCAATTCGTATCTGTCGGCGTCGCAAGTAACGTACACCGGAACGGTAAAGAACGAAGCGGTTGACGGCGGCGGCAGCGGCGACGATCCCGAAACGGATCTCGACGTCCAGACGATTGCCGGACTCGCGCCGGGCGCGAATATCACCGTCTACGATATCGGATCGTTAGGCGACCAACAAATCGAAGACGCCTACAACCAAGTGCTTTCGGACGGCGCGGCTACGGCCGTCAATTCGTCGTTCGGCGGCTGCGAATCCAGCGATCCGTCGTTTGCCGACTCGACGAATTCGATCGCCGAACAGGGCGCATCCTTAGGCGTCGAGTTCTCCGCATCGAGCGGCGACACGGGCAGTAACGAATGCAGCGGCAAGAAGGGCGTCAGCGCACCGGCCGGCGGTCCGTACTTCTCGTCGATCGGCGGCGTAAACTTCACCGAAACGAGTCAGGGCGTGCTCGAAACCGTTACCGAAGGCAGTGCCGACGGTGATTCGGGCGGCGGCGGCGTTTCGACGGTGTTCGCGCTTCCGAGCTTCCAAAGCGGCATCACCGGCGTGATCGCGTCGGGTCGCAACCAACCCGACTACTCGCTGCCCTTCTTCCCGGTCGCCGTGTATACGGGCGGTAAGTTCGGTGAGTATTTGGGAACGTCGTGGTCCTCGCCGGCATCGGTGGCACTGATCGTCGAAGCCAACGAACTCCACGGCAGCAAACTCGGATGGGTAAATCCCACGCTCTATAGCCTATTCAAGTCGACTGGCTATAGCACGTACTTCACGCCTTGCACCTCGGGCAGCAACGGTGCCTACTCGTGCAGCGCGACGCAGTACAATCAGGCCGCGGGCATCGGAGCTCCGAAGGGCTGGGCGCTCGCGAACGCGCTCTAACTTCGCTTTCGACGGGCCAGGAAAACGAGGCGGCGCGAAAGCGCCGCCTCGTCGGCTATCGAAGGAGCGGATGCGCAACCCGCCGACAGCCGGGCTTCTCGCTGCGCAGCACCCCGCGGCATAAGATCTTCGACGTTTAGGTACGCGACCGTTACCGGCGCGGTAGGATTTTCGACATGACGGCCCGCTCGATGGGCGTACCGTTGCAATCGACCGTTTCCCGTTCGTCGACGGTCCAGCCTCGCTTTTTGAAGAACGATTCGGCAAAAGCGCTCGCGCGTGCGGTTAGCCTCGGGAGACCGAGGTCCAGGGCCGAACGTTCCACCGCAACGTATAGCTCGGAGGCGATGCCGCGGCGCGTCGCTTCGTGCAAACAGTACAGCATGTCGACGCAGCCCTCGCGAGTCATCGCTATCCATCCCACCGTCTCGCCGGCATCGTCGTCGGCAACGAACGTCACCAGCTCCAAACAGCGCCGGCGCCATGTCTCCGGGTCGGGAAGCCTTGGAGCCCACGCTTCGAGTTGCGCGGGCTCGTATTTTGCCGGGCCGACTTCGCGTACCGACCGAAAGAATATTTCGCACACGCTCGCCGCGTCGGGCGATTCGAAGCGTCGAACGACGAACGCAGGCGTCACGTCGAGATTATAGCATCGCTTATGCGGCGCGCCGGAAGCGGGCGGGAAGCGGCCCAGCGCGATTCGATTCGTTCCCGAGCGGCCGCGACGATCGCGCGATCGCGGGTGCACAGTCCCCAATCGACCGTCGACGGGACGCCGAAGGCTGCCGAAGGGTTCGCCGATCCGATCCACGCGCGTTCGCCGGCCAGCGCGAACTTTTCGGAGTCGCGACAGAGACGTATCCGAACGCCGTCGGCCGCCAGGCGCTCGAGAGTCTTGCGCTCGCGCGTGCGCGGCCCGGCCTCGCGCGAGGACACCAGCAGTCGCGGCGACCCGCCGCGCCGCGCCAGCGCATCCAGCGCGCGAGCGACCGGACCACCGCCGAACGTCTCGCTCTCGACGATCGCGTCGCCGCTGCCGTCCGCCCGCAGTAAGGCGGCTTCGCGCGCGATCGCGGTGGGTTTGTCGATCGCAAAGGACGGACGCGGCGCGCCGGACTCGCCGCTCAAGACCGCATGGAGCGCGCGGCCGTCCGCCGGCCGTGAATCGCTTACGATGAAGTCGTCCGGCCCGAAGTTACGGTCGTCGAGAAAAGTGCGGCCGTCGGCGACCAGCGTTTTGGCGTGCAACGGCGCGCGCGGGGTCGCGGCGCCGGCGTGCACCAGTTGCGCGTCGGCGCCGCTGCGCGTCAACCGCTCGACGATCTGCCAATTCACGCGCACCAGCGCGCCGCGGGGATCGGCGAACGGCGCGCCCTCGAGCCGCACGGCGACGCGCGCGCCACGCCGTGCGGCCGCTTCCAGCCCCTGCAGCACCGGGCCGGGGCGCAGGGTATAGGATAGGACCTCGACGTCGCGCGCGGATGCGAGCGCGCGGACGACTTCCGCGGTGGAACTGAGCCGGACCATGGAATGACAATCCCGACAAACGTCGGTCCGGCTAGGCGCGCCAGGAGCGAGGCCCAAGCGCGGGAATGCAGCCGACACCAATGACCTCCACTCCGATCGGTCCGCGGCCGGGCGAGCGCGACAAGGGGACCTTCGTGCGCGAGATGTTCGCGCGCATCGCGCCGCGTTACGACCTGGCCAATCGCGTCCTGACCGCCGGAATGGACGAACGCTGGCGCCGCCGGGCGATCGCACTGCTGGCCCTCGCCCCCGGCGCGGCGGTGCTCGATCTGTGTTGCGGAACCGGCGACGTCGTCTTTCATCTATTGCGCGTCGAGCCGACGCTACGGGTGACGGGGATCGATTTCTGCGCACCGATGCTCGCGCGAGCGCGCGAGCGCGCCGGGCACGCCGGCCGCGCCGCGACGTTCGTCGAGGGCGACGTGATGTCGCTGCCCTTTCCCGACGACTCCTTCGACGGCGCGACGATGGGATTCAGCCTGCGCAACGTGGTCGACGTCGACCACGTGCTGCGCGAGGTGCTGCGCGTGCTCAAACCCGGGGCGCGATTCGTGAATCTGGACGTCAGCAAAGCTCCCAACAAGCTTTGGAAGGGGATGTTCGATCTGTACTTCTATCGCGTCGTGCCGATCGTCGGTGGGATGGTGGGCGGCTCGCGGGAAGCGTACGCGTATCTGCCCAACTCGCTGACGCATCACCCCAACGCGAGCGAACTGCGCGAGCGTTTCGTGCGCGCCGGATTCGCCGGCGCGGCCTACGTGCCGCTGGTCGGGGGCGCGATCGCCGCCCACTACGGAACCAAGCCGTGACCGACGCGCGCTACGGGGGCGCCCGGGTTGCGGAAGCGGGCCTGCACGATTTGGTCGAAACGTTTTTCCGCTCGACCTTCTCGACCGACAATCCGATCATCACCGAAGCCGTGAAACGCATGCTCGCGGCGGGCGGCAAACGCCTTCGGCCGCGGATCGCGCTGCTCGCGGCCGCGGCTTGCGGAGCCGATGCCACCGAACACTTGCACTTGGCGGCGTACATGGAGCTGATCCACGTCGCCACCCTCATCCACGACGACGTGGTCGACAACGCGCGCACTCGGCGCGGCGTCAACGCAACCGCCATCGACTACGGCAATCGGGTCAGCGTACTGGCCGGCGACTACCTGTTCGCGTGGATCTTCAAAAACGTCACGGCCGACTATCCGCACCCGATTCCAAACGTCCTCTCCGCAACGTTGGCCGACATTTGCGACGGCGAAGTACTGCAGCTCCGAGCGCACGGCGCGCTCGATCTGTCGCCGGCGGCGTACGTGGAAATCGCGCGCAAGAAAACGGCTTCGCTCTTCGCCGCTTCGGCGAAGTGCGGTGCGATCATGGGGGGCGCCGGACCGCGCGAAATGGAGGGTCTGCACGCCTTCGGCGACGCGTTCGGCATCGCGTTTCAAATGAAAGACGACCTGCTCGATATCACGGCCGACGAACGCTCGCTCGGCAAGCCGGTCGGCAACGATCTGACCGAACGCAAGGTGACGATTCCGTTAATCGAGGCGCTGGCCGCCGGCGACGGAAACTTTCGCCGCCAGGTCCGCAGTTTCTACGATGGAAGCGAGAACGAGGCAATTCCGGCGATCGTCAAAGGGATCGAACGCCAGGGAGGCCTGAGCGCGACGCGCAAGCAGATCGCGCGCTTCGTCGAGCAAGCGAAGGCCGCCTTAGAGCCGATTGCGCCGGGCGCGGCGAAGCAAGAGCTGGCGGATCTCGCCGACGCCCTGCTGGCGAGTTAGGGCATAGTAAGGAGACGGTCATGACGACACACCCAATCCTCGCACTGATCGACGCACCGATCATCATCGGCATTTTGGTCGTCGGCGCGCTGCTCTTTGGCGCCGACAAGCTGCCGAAACTCGCGCGCAGTGCGGGCCAAGCAAAAAAAGAATTCGTGATGGGACAGATCGAGGCCGACGAAGCCGCGAACCGAGCGCGCGAAGAAGCGCGTCAGCGCTCCGCCGAGCAACACGCCGACCTCATGCACGACGTCGAAGCCGGCTCGATGACGGGCGATACGGTGCCGCCGCCGACGCCGGGGAAAGGCACGCTTAGCTCTTAGGAGCTTCCGTAAAAGCCGTGTTGCTGGAGCGATCGGACGCGCGGCTCGACGAAGAGCCCGCGTGGGATCAAAAGGAGATGCCGTTCACGGAGCACCTGCGGGAGCTCCGTAGCCGTCTCTTGGTCGCAATCGCGACCGTCGGCGGAATCGCCGTGCTGCTGTTTTGGCCGTCGCAGTTCCTCATCAAATGGATGATGGATGCGTATTTTCACGGCATCCAGCTGCATGCGTTCGGCCCGGCCGACGTCATCTTCACCGAGTTCAAGCTTTCGCTGGTCGGCGGTATCGTACTCGGCCTGCCCGTGTTGCTGCATCAAATATGGATGTTCGTGGTCCCCGCGGTCCATCCGCGCACCCGCCGGATGGTGTACGCCTTCATCGTACCGTCCCTGCTGCTCGCGCTGACCGGGTTGGCGTTCGCCCACTTCGTTGTCATCCCGCGGGTCGTGGCGGCCCTCTTGCACATTACCGATGCGGTCGCGACGCCGACCTTCGGCATCGCCGCAACCTTGAACTTCGTCATCATCTTACTCGCGTTGTTCGCGATCGTCTTTCAAACGCCGATCGTCCTGATCGGTCTGGCGCGACTCGGCATCGTCGACGCCCCGTTCCTCATGCGCTATCGGCGTCAGGCGCTCTTCGGGTTCTTCGTCGCCGGCGGCATCGCGGCGCCCGACGGGAACCCGCTGACCATGGCCTTGCTCGCGCTGCCGATGTACGCGCTCTACGAAATCTCGATTTGGGTGATCGTCGCGCTCGCGCGAACGTGGCGCGCTCGCGCGTGACTCGCAGCGAAAAGTCCGGCCTCGCGGCCCTTTACGGCGACTTCATCCGGACGTTCGGAAACGTCTTGTTCGCCGTCTCGCTCTTTGCGGTATGGGGCGTGCTGACGTTGATCGGCGTGATCGTCGATCAAGGCAAGGATCCCAGCGCGTATTTCGCCGCGTATCCCGCGCCGATCGCGCGCGCCATGCTGCGGCTGGGTCTCGACAACGTCTACCATTCGCCGTGGTACGTTGGCATCGTCGGGCTGATTCTGCTCTCGCTGGCGGTCTGCACCTTCAAGCGCGTCATCCCCGCGCGGCTGCCGCCGCTCCATCCCGTCAACGTCGACAAGATTCCGCTGCACGCATCGCTGGAAACGCGCGGCAGCGCCGCGAGCGTTCGCAGCCGGGTCGCGGCGTTCTTGCGCGAGCGGGGCTGGCAGGTTCGCGAGCGGGCGTTTGGCGGAGTCGAGTGGACGTTCGCCGACCGGCACAACTGGGCGCGCCGCGGCGTGCTGGTCGCCCATTTGGGCTTCGTGATCGTCGCGGCCGGGACGACGCTCTACTGGGCGCGGGGATTTTCGGGCGAAACGGCGGTCCTGACGGGCCGGACGGTCGAGATTCCGCAAACGCACGCAGTGCTGCGCCTCGACGGTTTCTCGTACAAAATCGCGCCGATCGCCACGAAGAGCGGGATGGTCTATCAGCCGATCGACTACGTTTCGAGCGTAACCGTTGCCGGACGCGACGGCATCGCTCGCTCGATGACGGTCCGCGTCAATCACCCGATCGACGTAGACGGCACGCTAATTTATCAAGCGAGCTACGGGTTCGGGACGCAGTTTCTGATCACGCACCGCGGCCGGCGCGTGGCGACGCTTTCGGAGCGGACGCTTCTCGAGGGCGATGCCATCGCGATTCCGGGAACCGACCGCAGCGTCGTCTACGAGCGCTTCGTTCCGACCTTCGATCGCCAATCCGGGATGCCGGCCGCCGATCCGCGAGTCAACAACCCCGGGGTTATTTTGGGCGTGGCACAAGCCGGAGAACCTGTGGGCGAAGCCCTCGTCCCCCTGCGAACGTGGATCGATGCCGGCGACGGCTGGCGCGTCACCCCGCAGCGCTACGTGCTGTATAGCGGATTTCAGTACCGTTACGACCCCGGCATCCCGCTGGTGGGTATCGGCGCATTCGTCTTGCTTGCGGGCTTGATCGTTTCGTTTTACTTTCTGCCCGCTCGCCTGTTCGTACGGGTAGACGAAGCGGCTCCCGGACGCTGCCGGATCGGTCTGGCGGCAACCACCGTCAAGGGATACGACGTTTTCGAGAACGAGTTCGCCCGGCTAGTGGTAGCGTTGACGAAGGATTCTGACGACCCGGGAAGCGCCGCCGCCGGCGCCACCGGCTGGGGGTTGGCCACGTGACGAAAATGCCGCTCGACGAAGTTCTGATGGTAACGGCGCTGGGGTCGTACGTTTTGGCCGCGCTCGCGCTGCTGGCGTACTTCTTCACGCGGCAAGAGTGGTTGCGGTTGTTCGGCATGCCGCTTGCGATTCTCGGCTGCGCGGCCCAGTTCGCCCAGTTGACCGCGCGGTTCGCCCTGACCGGCATTTGGCCGCTGCTCAACCTCTACGGATCGCTTTCGCTTTTCGCCGCGATGGCGGTCGCCATCTTCATCGGCTTTGCGTTTCGCTATCGGCTTTGGTTCGCCGGCGGCTTCGTGCTTGCGCTGGCCGCCATTTTTCTGGCCTACGGCGTGACGTGGAACGAAGGAACGATGCCCGCGGTACCGTCGCTGCAATCGTACTGGGCGAAGATTCACGTGCCGATCGTCGTGTCGTCGTACGCCGCCTTTTTGGTCGCCTTCGTCTTCTCGTGCATCTACCTCTTGAAATACTATGCGGAGCGCGTCTTCGAAGGGAACGCGGCGACGAATCTTGCCACGACCGAGGGCGCCGCAATTCCGGCGAGCGCATTCGTCCTAACCGAGGCCGGCGCGCAGCGGCGGGATACGCCGGCGCTCGCCGCCGCCGCCGCGGCCGGGAGCCCGGTTGCGGCCTGGTTCGGCGCGCTGCCGAGCCTCGCGCAGCTCGACGTCATCGTCTACCGCGCCATTGCAATCGGCCTGCCGCTCATTTCGATCGGGATCATTACCGGCGCGATGTGGGCCAAGGAAGCCTGGGGTGCGTACTGGCAGTGGGATCCGAAGGAGACCGCGGCCCTGTTTTCTTGGATCGTCTACCTCGCCTACATGCACTTGCATACGCGGCACGCGTGGCGCGGACTGCGCACGAACTGGGTCAGCGTAGCGGGGTTCGTGTCGATCGTTTTTTGCTATCTCGGCGTCAATATCTGGATCTCGGGGCTGCACAGCTACAAGGTCTGATCGCCCGCACCGTAAGCGCGCGCGGCGCTCGCCAGCAGCGAACGCATCATGACTTCGGGCGTCGCAATCGGTCCGGAAACCGCAAAGCTGACCGCGGCCAGGGTCGCGCGCAGCCGCTCGGCACGCCGTGAAATCGCTGGGCGGGCGCGAGATGAGATACTCCGATACGTCGGCGCGACCTTCGACGTAACGGCTCGACGATCGCCGTGCGGCATCGGCGAGGGGCGGGGCCGCGGGCGTTATACCGGGCGAAACGCCGCCTCCGCCGCACGCTGCCGCCGCGCCGAGCACGCAGACGGCCGCGGCAACTCCGGGAAAGTCGTTGCAGGTCCATACGCTACGTTTTACGTCGGATGCGTCCCGGAAGCGTCCGGCCGCGAGTTTGGTCCTGGCGCCGGGCGACAGGGCCGCCTTACAATGCCGGTAAAGGGCCCAAAAATACTACCGCCATCGGAGAACGAGTTTTGTCGAACCACGGAACAGCCGACGCCTCGCAAGGCGTCCGTCCCAAGTTCGTGAGCGCCTACGACCAGCCGGAGACGCCCGAAGAGGTCAGCCGGCGGACCTTTATGGCCAACGCGACGATGACGATCAGCGGGATCATCGGGATCGTTCTGGCGGTGCCGATCGTCGGCTCGCTCTTGCCGAGCGGCAGCAGCGGCAAAGGCAGCTGGTCGGCGCTCACCAAGACCGAACTCGACGCCCTAACCCTTGCCACGTCGAAGCCCGTGAA
>DASXDV010000142.1:0-13147 GCA_036490465.1 Candidatus Tumulicola sp.
GTTACCGGTGCCTTTGAACTCTTCGAAAATCACGTCGTCCATCTTCGAACCGGTCTCGATCAGCGCCGTGGCGATGATCGTCAGCGATCCGCCTTCCTCGATTTTGCGGGCCGCGCCGAAGAAGCGTTTCGGTTTGTGCAGCGACGCGGTGTCGAGTCCGCCCGAGAGCGTTCGTCCCGAACTCGTGACGACTTGGTTGTACGCGCGCGCCAGACGCGTGATCGAGTCGAGCAGGATCACGACGTCCTTGCCGAGTTCCACTAAGCGCTTGGCCCGCTCCATCGCGAGTTCCGCGACGGCCGTGTGATTTTCGGGATGCTCGTCGAACGTCGAGGCGACGACCTCGCCGTCGATCGTCCGCTGCATGTCGGTGACCTCTTCGGGCCGCTCGTCGACCAGCAGCGCGATGATGTGAGCTTCCGGATGGTTGATCGAAATCGAGTTGGCGATGTTTTTGAGCAGCGTCGTCTTGCCCGCTTTGGGCGGGGAGACGATCAGCGCGCGTTGACCTTTGCCGATCGGGCAGAATAGGTCGATGACGCGGGTGGAAAGCTGGGTCGAGCGCACTTCGAGCTTGAAGCGCTCTTGCGGATAGATCGGCGTGCCCTTTTCGTAGACGCGCCGGCCCTTGATCGCTTCGGTATCCAACCCGTTGACCGTGTCGACGCGGATTAGACCGTAATACTTCTCGCTCTCCTTGGGACGGCGCACTTGGCCCTCGACCAAATCGCCGCGCCGCAGTTCGAAGCGCCGGATTTGCGACTGGCTGACGTAGATGTCGTCGTTGCCGATGACGTAACCGCCGCGGCGCAAAAAGCCGTAGCCCTCGGGAAGAATGTCGAGAATTCCGCTGGCCATCTCGAGCCCCGATCGCGACGCCTGGGCCGAAACGATCGAAGCGACGATCTCGTCCTTCTTCAGCTTTGCCGCGCTCGGAATCTCGATCTCCATTTCTTTGGCGATCTCGACGAGTTCGGTCTTGGTTTTCTCCGTCAGCTGCGCGGCCGTTAGCTGCGGCGGCCCCGGATCGGGCTGGGGAAATTGGTCGTGGAATTGACCGGGATGCTGCGTGAAGCGCCGGTGGCGCGAACGGCGGCGACGGCCGCCTCCCGGTTGACCGGGACGCATGTCGGTGTTGGGACGATGTTCCGTTTGCAGAGGAGTATCTCTCTCAGGAAGCCGTGGCGCCAAACGGCGTCGATTCGCGGGCGAGGCTGCCTCGCAATCGAACGGTGGCACGCACGTTGGGGAATGTCAAATGCCGTCGCTGCTGCGACAGATCAGCAGCAGCGCGACGCCCACACTATATCATAGCCCTACCGAGCGTTCAAGGGAGGACTCAGAAGTGCCGGCCCGCTGACGTATCGGTTTCCGGCTTCATAAAAGCGCAGCAGGCGCCGCGCGGCGCGGCTGATGCCGATCCGGCGACTCGCGCGCACGCGGGGCGGGGCGGCAGTCGGTCCGGCCAGCCAAAGCCCAGCGTGGACCAGAGGATCGGTGCCGTCGAGGGAACGGTCGATTGCGAAAGCGCGGCAAACGCGGCCCGGGCCGCGGCAGAGGTCCCGAAGCGCGGCGGTCGCGCGCCGCCGGGTCATGAGTTCGATGCCGGCCAGCGGCTCGAGCGCGCGCACGAGCACCCCCGCGCCCAATCCGTCGGGCTCGCTCGAGAGATTGAAGCAGAACGACGTTCCGTATATTTGATAGACGTAGGCGCGATGCGGCGGCCCGAAGAGCGTCGCGTTGCGCACACTGCGTCCGCCGAACGCGTGACACGCTGGATCGCCCGGAAGATAGGCTTCGGTTTCGACGATCCGCCCGGCCGTCAGGCCATCGGAACCTTCCCTGACCAGAACGTAGCCGATCAGTGCGCGCGCGAGCGAGCGCGTCTCTTCGGGCAGCTCGCCCGCACTAACGCGCCGAAACGGGATCACGCTGCAACGTTCAGCACGACCTCCGCACGCGCCCGTTGCATCAAATCGTCATCGGCCGCAAGCTCGAGACGAAACTCGTCGAGCTGGTTGAGCGCGCATCGCAGCCGAACGTACGGCAGGACGATCGGCGGCGGCACTTCCCGGTGCGCTGCCAAATCGGCCAGCAGCGAAGCGTCACCAAGACGGAAGGCTGCGCTGCCGATCCCGCGCCGGCGCAGGGCGCGCGCGACGGCCGTCAAGGCGGCGTAGCCGGCTTCGCGTTGCTGCAATCCCGAAATTCGACCGACGCGAAACGGAACGCGCAGCAAATGTTCGCCCGTTTCGGATCGAATCCGAGCGTATGCCACACCGACGCCCCGCTCGTCGGCCGCATAGCCGAGTGAGGTGTCTACCGCTGGGAGCTTCGTCGACCGCTTATCCATATCACGCCTATACCGCAATTCTAGGCGAACATATGTTCGGTGTCAAGGCTCGGGGGGTGCACGAGGCTGGCATAGAGGGCCAGCATTCCATCGATCTGGCGGTCGATCGAAAATCGCTCGGCGGTCGCGCGAGCGAGACCGGTTGCGCCGGGCTCGGGTGCCGCTGCAACGGCCCGCATCGCGTTTGCAAAAGCCCGGGGGGTCGGGGCAACGATGCGGCCCGCCGAGCCCAGCACGTCGCGGTTCTGCGGCGCATCGGCGGCGATGACGGCGGCTCCCGCCGCCAGCGCTTCGGCGAGCACGAGGCCCTGCGTTTCGGTGGTGCTCGGCATGCAGAACGCGTCGCAACTGGCGTAGAGATCGGGCAACTGTTCGCGGGCGACGGTCCCTAAGAATCGGGTTCGCGCGGCTACCCCGCAGTCGCGCGCGCGCTCCTCGAGCGCTTCGCGAGCCGGTCCGTCACCGGCGACCACCAGGCGCAGCGAGGAATCGTCGGCGATTCGCATCGCCTCGAAGATCAACTCGACGTTTTTTTCTTTGGCCAGCCGCGCGACGCAGAGCATCAGCCGATCGCCGGGCCGGGCGCCGGCGCGCGCCCGTAAGCCGTCGTCGCGCCGGCCGGCGCCGAAGCGGCGGAGGTCGATTCCGCTCGGTACGACCTCGACGCGGACGGTGACGCCGAGCGCGCGCAGGCGGGTAGCCATCGCCGGCGTCGGCACCACGACCGCGTCGGCCAAATTGGCGAACGTGCGCGTCAGTTGCGAAGCCGCGTACCGCGTCGCGTTCGGCTCGAACGGGACGTAGTGGGCGTAGGCCTCGAGCTGGGTGTGGTACGTGTACACCAACGGCATTCCGTAGCGGCGAGCGTACCGCAATCCCATCCAGCCGGTGACGAACGGCGAGTGGACGTGAACCAGCGATAGGCGTTTGATGATCGTGTTGACGTTATGCCGGCTGACCAGCGGCAGCGTCAAGCGATACGCCGTGCGCGTCGGCAGCGGCAGCGACGGCATGCGAAAGACGCGCCCGCCGGCCGCCTCATCCCCCGGCATGCTGGGCGCGAAGCAATAGACCTGATGGCCGCGCTCGCGCAGCCCTTCGGCGAGGGCGTCGATCGAGGCCACGACACCGTTGACGACCGGGCGGTAGACTTCGGTGAAAAACCCGACGCGCAGGTGCTCCACGGCTAGGCTCGTTCGCCTTTCCCGGACGCGCTCCGCTCGCTTCCAGCGTGCGAAAACATGCCTAGAGGATGCTCCTTCCGTCGTGCGACTTTCGGCATATACCCAGCTTTCCAGAGCCGTGCTATAGTGCCCGGGTCAGACCCCGGCTGCCGGTCCGGCAGCCCTCTTGCGAGCCGCGCGTTATCCCGGTTCGCAGGAACGTCGGACGTGCCCGGGCTCCCCGGAGCTCGGCAGCCGCCGCTCCACCCTGGCGTTTTCAACCCGAAATTTCGGATCGGCCACCTGCCGTCGGCGCGGACTTTGCACCGAATTGCCGTTCGTCGCACCGGCTCGGTGCGACCACGATTCTTGAAAGGAAACCCTTCGTCTTGATCGGGCGCGGCCCCATTGCCTTCAGTCACGTGCTCGCGGTTGCGACCCTCACCGGGTGCTTCCTCGCGGCCGGCTCCCTCACGCATCCGTCGCTGGCCCTAGCCGCGCCGGACGCCGCCTATTCGGCCGGAGCGAATGCAACGGGCCACGTCGTTACTTTCGAATCGAAGAGCGGAGTAACCCAAGCGGCGACCGCCGCGCCGACGGTCGGCGCCTTTCTGCGCGAACGCAACGTCGTCGTCGGAAGCGACGACTACGTCGATCCGGCGGTCGACGTCCCGCTTTCGGACGGAATGGTAGTCGTCTACCGGGCCGCCGTTCCGATCTCGATCGAAACGGCTCGCGACCGCGTCGTCGTAACCTCGTCGGCCCAGGACGTTGGTGCGTTGCTCGACGCGCAGCACGTCAGCGTCGGGCCCGACGACGTCGTGCGACCGGGGCTCGCCGATCCGCTGCCGGCCGACGGCATCGTCCGGATCGAACGCGTCGTTACGTGGACGCGAGTCCGACATCGTGCGATCGCCGCCAAAACGATCCATCGAATCGACTTTAGGATGCAGCCCGGAACCTCGCACACGATCGCAAAAGGCTCGCCCGGCGAACGGCGCATCACGATCCGCTTCTCGCAGCACGACGGCGGTCCGCTGCGTAAGTCGGTCGTCGCGTCGCGAGTCACGAAAAAGCCTCACGCTCGGGTCGTCGTCGACGGCGTCGGCGAGTACGAAGCCTTCGAGCGTTTTGCCGCCCACGGAGTCGCACGCTCCGAATACATCGCGCGCAGCGCGATGGAAATGGTCGCGACTGCGTACACGGCCGAATGCGCCGGTTGCAGCGGCATGACGGCGATCGGCCGGCGAGCGGGTCACGGGATCGTCGCCGTCGATCCGCGGATCATTCCGCTGGGAACGCGGCTCTTCATCCCAGGCTACGGAATGGCCGTAGCGGGCGACACCGGCGGAGCGATCCGCGGCCTGCGCATCGACTTGGGATTCAACTCGACGCGCGACGCCATGCTCTTCGGCCGTCGCCAAGTAACCGTTTACCGCTTGAAGTGACGGGCTCCGCGGACCCGCGCGTCGCGCTCGCGCGGCGCGGCCTGCGTCCGCAAAAGCGCTACGGACAGAACTTTCTCACCGACCCAGCCGTCGCCCAACGGATTGCCGATTTATGCGGCGCCGGCGGAGCGCGCCTCATCGAAATCGGCGCGGGAACGGGGATCCTCACGCGCGCCCTGCTCGCGGCGAAAGCCGACGTCACCGCCCTCGAAATCGATCCCAGCCTGGTCGCGCTGCTGCACGCGCGCGACGACCTTCGCGAAGCCGCCATCGTCGAAGCCGATGCGTTGACGTTCGACTATGCGGGCTGGGCGGATGGCCGGCCCTGGATCGCCGCCGGAAACCTGCCCTACAACGTGGCCACGCCGATCGTCGCGAACTTCGCCGAAATGGAAAACGGGCCGCACACCGTCGTCGTCATGATGCAGAAAGACGTCGCCGACCGGCTCGCCGCAAGCCCCGGAACTGCCGCTTACGGAAGCCTTTCGGTTGCGGTACAGTACGCGATGCACGTCGAACGCGTTCTAACGCTGGGGCCGCAGCTCTTCTATCCGCCGCCGAAGGTCGAATCGTCGGTGGTACGTCTGGTTCGTCGCGACGAACCGGCGGTGCGGCCGCGCGACCTCGCGCTGTTTCGGAAGGTCGTCCGCGCCGCCTTCGCGTACCGGCGCAAGACGCTCGTCAACAGCCTCGCGCTCGCGCTCGACCTTCCTCGCGCGGCGATCGAAGCCGCCGCGGCGGCCAGCAACCTCTCTCCGGAGCAACGCGGTGAACGACTCGGTCTCCACGATTTCGCCCGCCTGGCCGACGCGCTGGCCGAAGGATAGCTTCGCCGGTATTTGGGCGTGGCTCTTTGCCGCGTTCGTCGCCTTTCTTTTCGTCGCGACGTTCGTCGCCGGAATCTCGAAGCAGCCGCCGCGCACCATCTCTCCAGGCCTGCTCGAAGCCGCGTTCGCGGTGCAGTTCGTGCTGGAGGGTGCGCTGGTCGTCTGCATTCTTGCAGCGCTGCCGCGTTTGTCCAAGTTCGGCCTTCGCGAGCTGGGTTTCGAAGCGCCCAGCGCGTCCACGGTGGCGCTCGCAGTGGCGGGAGCGGTGGCGATGGCGGTGGTCGCGAACGGCGGAGCGTCGCTGATCGAAAACCTCGCCCACGTCCGCCACGAGCAAGCGACGGTCGCAATTCTCAAAAGCCTGCACGACCGTACGGCGATCGTCTCGTTCGTCGCTTTCGCCGTGCTCTTCGCGCCCATCGCCGAAGAAACGATCTTTCGCGTCTTCTTCTTCAACTTCGGTTTGCGCTACGGCGGATTTTGGGGAGGTGCGATCCTCAGCGGGGTGCTCTTCGGAGTCGCCCACGGCGATCTCTACGAGGGACTACCGCTCGCGCTCGGCGGCGTCGTTCTCTGCTACGTTTACTACCGCTCGCGCAACGCGTTCGCGTCGATGATTTCGCACGCGCTGTTCAATACGTTTTCGATCGTCGCGTTGCTCGCTCTCCCCAACGTCACCTAGCGCTACGGTCCGACGACGACCAAACCGGGGTTGCGTACGCCGGAGGAGACCGTCCGGATCGGTTTGCTCCCGCCGGGGGCGTACACGGCGAAACTTCCCGCATCGCTATAGTTGCCGACGTTCGTCACGACCAGATCGCCGGCCGCGTCGACCGCCATTCCGTGACCTTGTCCGCTGGCGATTCCCGAAGTAATCGTTCGAACGGGGACGCTGCCTCCCGGAGCATATACCGATACGCTCTGCGGTTGCGACCCGCAGTCTTCGAGACAGTCGTTGAGGACGTACAGGTTCCCGGAACCGTCAAAGGCGATCTGCCCGGCAGCCGTGGCGCCGTCGGTAATCGTGCGCGACGGCAACGTACTTCCCGGCGCGTAGACCGATACCGCGGAGACGCTGCTATCCCGCTGACCCGTAACGACGTACAGATTACCGGACGAGTCGAAGGCATTGGACAAAAACACCAGGCCGCTCCCGGTAATCTTCCAATACGGCTGCGTTTGGCCGGGAGCAAAAACGAACAAGCCGCCGATTCCGCCGCTCATCGCGATGTTCCCCGAATCGTCGACTGCGAGATCGAACGGCAAAGCACCGGGAACCCGAATTCTTCGCACGATGCCCGGCTTGAGAACGCCTTTGGGGGCGTGCGCGTACTCGCAGAGGTCCTCGCCTTGCTTTCGGCAAGTGGTGTAGAGGTTGCCCGAGCCGTCGAGCGTCAAGATGCCGAACGGATCGAGTTGATCGAGACTCTCGACCAACTTTGCGGCGCGACTGGCGTAGATACTCAACGCGACCGGTTCTTGCCCGTCGTACAGATAGAAGTGGCCGGCCGCGTCGGCCGCCATATCGGGGTTCGCGTATTTACGCTTGACGACGATCTTTCGGAGCAGCGAAGTCCCGCCGTCGCCGTAGACGCCGACCCACTCTGCCTTCTCGGTCTCGTCGACGTTGAGGATGTAGAACGTCGGCTTGGCGCGTTTGGCCGCGCCCGCAGCATGCGCCGCCGCCCCGGCGCCGATGGGAGACGGGGGAGTCGTCGCGCTCGGACCCGCGGCACACGCGCACCAGGTCGCCGCCAGAACCGCGCCGACGAGCAAACGCTCGAATCGAATCACTTCGCCCCCTACGGCCCGACTGCCACGGCAATCGGGTGATGGATCTGTTTGGTAACGATTCGAATGGGCGAAGTCGCCCCGGACGGATAGACGGCGATCCCGCCGTTATCGCCCGGCCCGTTGCCCCGGTTCACGACGTACAGTGTATTCGCGCCGTCGATGGCGAGCCCGGATCCCCCGGTATACACGGTGGATTCGTCGGTTCCGACGCCCTGCGTAATCGTTCGGATCGGGGTGCTGCCGCCTGGGGCGTACACCGTAATGGAACCGTCCGGCGTCGGACATTCGCCGTACTTCTCCGGCTCCGTGCACAGATTGTAGACGTAAAGATTGCCGGCCGCATCGAACGCCAGCGACGTTGGGTCGGCAATGCCTTCGGTAATCGTCCGCGTCGGTACGCTGCTGCCCGGCGTAAATACGGCAACGTTGCCCGGGCCAAAGCCGCCGGCGCCGTATCCGTTGGCGGCGTATAGATCGCCGGCGGCGTCGAAGGTTACGGAATCCAGGCGATTGTCGATCCCGCCGGTGACGCCCCACGACGACTGGGTCCTGCCTGGAGCGAAAACGCAGAGAATGTATTCACCATTGGCGCAGTTTACGACGAGGTCGCCGGCGGAGTCCACCGCAATCGGGGGCCAGCCGTGAAAGTTGCGCACGACGGGATGCTTCGCACCGGCATACTCGCAAACGCCGCCGGCAACCGCGCAGAACGTGTAGAGGTTGCCGGACGAATCGAGCGTGATCCAGCCGAAGGCGCCTCGCTGATGAATCGCCCCACTGCGCTTCGCACCCTGGTTGGTGAAGATTTGCAGCGTTTGAGATCCGGGAGAATCGGCGGCCGACGCGTAGAGCGTTCCCGCGGAGTCGACCGCAAACGCCACTTCGTCCTTTTTGAACTTCCCGAGGTTCAAGCTCCGCAAAAACGTCTTACCGCCGTCGGCATAAATGCTGACGATTGCTTCGGAATGGAGCACGTTGAGCACGTAGAGCGTCGGCGCGTGGCTTTTCTTTGCGAGATTTCGCGGGGCGGCGTCCGGAAACGACGGCGCACCCGCAAACGGCTGCGAACCGGCCTGGAAGCCGGCGGCGCAACCTGCAAGCAACGCCAACGCAAATACAGCCGCGGCTATCCGGCGCAATTCTTTCACGTTCCCTCCAGTTTCGGTTGGCGGTGCGAGCAGCGCGCGTTCTACCGTATTGATTCGATGAGCGTTGCGATACTCCCGCCCGACGCCGCGGTCACAATTCCTTGATGCTAGTTAATAAATCACGGATCGTGCCGCATCCACGACGTCGCCGGACGAGATGTCCGGGGCGTCCAGGTAGCGCAGCCGGTGTTGCAGGGCGCTTGGTTTGGTCGCGGTCGCCGGGCGCCGATCGAAGCCGCGATCGCGGACGTAACGGCCGACGACGTGCACCGCCGCCGCGTTGGGCTCGTCGTACCAGTCGGGGTGGTGGGCGGTCCACAATCCCACGATCGGGATGCCGCCGCGCGCCATCGCCACGTGCAGCGGGCCGGAGGGAACGCCGACGAAGAGGTCGACGCGCGCGCTTAAGGCCTTGTAACGCCGCGCGAACGGTTCGTCGATCGCGCCGAACAACGCTCGGAAACCGGCGACGCCGTCGCCGAGCGGTTCGTCGTCCATCGAAACGAAACGCCAGCGCGAATCGTCGCGCTGCATCGCCCGTACGAACTCGCGCGCCTGCGTGCCGTCGCCCCAGTTCTTACGGGCAGCCGTGACGCCCGCGCGCGACAACACGCCCACGCGCGTTCCGGGCGGCGCGAAGGCCGCCAGGCGCTCGTCGATCCGGGCTTGGGTCTCGGAAGCCACCGCGAAATCGATGGTGCTGCTAAGCGGATGACCGAGATCGAAAGAAGTCAGCCGTTCCGGGCGCACGAGCAGGCGCGCGAGGTTGCGCGCCTTGGTGTGAAACGGATAAGGCGTTCGGCCTTCGGTCTCCGGATAGTCGGTCCACAACAGCACCTCGGGAGCGAACGTCGAAACCGCGGCCGCCAACGGCTCGGGAACGTAGGCTCGCACGCGATTGCCGCCGAGCCGGCGCAGGTCCAGCCCGAGATGGCGCGCGCCCAAATCCGCGCCGTCACCGGGCGCCCGTACGCCGCCGGCCAGTGGCTCGACGTAAGGATTGCCCTCCATGAGGCTGGCATAGTCGTCGCCGAAACGCGCGATCGCATAGACGTTGCTCGGTTCCAGCAGCGGGAGAATCGCCGCGAGATGCACCCAGTCGCCCAAGCCGTGCGGCCAGTAGATTAGCACGCGGGCGTCGCGCACGCCGGCGAACCGGCCACGATCCTCGCGCATCGCGCGCGGGAAAACGATTGATTTCGGCGGCGCGAGCGTCACTTCGGCGCGACCGGAACGCCGCCGCACAGCGCCGCGGGGAGGCGCCCCCGCAGGCTATCGAAAAACGCGCGCGCGTTGGTATCGTAGGCCGGACACGCCACGAAGCCGGGATCCGGATGAGGGTCCAGCCGCACTTTCGGATTGACCGCGCTCACCGCCCACGTGCCCTCGTCGCGTCGCGGCAGCACGACCGGCGCGTCCGCGTCGCGAACCGTCGCGGCCCGGGCGTACGCGGCCCAATCGACGATATAGGGCCAACGCCCGGGACGCAGCGCGGTATCGGTAAAAATCACAAACGTCACGACCAGCGCGCACGGAATCATTGCCCGCGCGAACCCGGGAAAACGGCGTAGACCGCAGGCCGCCGCGATCGCCGCGGCCGCGAGTAGCGGAGCCGTGTAATGCGAGCCGATGCGGCTGGGCTCGTAGTTCCACGGCTGCATGAGAACGATCTCGGCTAGCAACGGAAGCGCGAGCAGCAGCCAGCGTCCGGCGGCCAGCGGCGCGAAGGCAAACGGCGCCAGCAGCAGCGAGACGAGGGTGAACTTACCACTCACGTCGTGGACCGCGAAACCATATGGTGGATCGTTCGGGCGCACGTGATGCAGACGCTCGAGCGCCCAGTAACCCGCGCCGTTCAATAAGGCCACTACGACGACGGCCACCCCGATGCGGCGATCCCACCAGATCGCGCACGCGCCCCCGAACCAGACCAAAAAGAGAATTTCGTCTTCTTTTACGCCGCTCAGCAGCAAGGCGAACAGCAGCGACGGCCACAGCGCGCGCCGAGCGACGGCGAGCGCCAGCGCGAACGCCAACACCGGTACGAAGACGTTCTCGGAGAAGTTATCGTACGCTAAACCCTGCGCGGAGGGCGTCAGAAGGTAGGCGATGCCGAGCACCGCCGCCGCCTGCGGCGACACCCCGAGTTGGCGCGCAAACGCGGCGAGCGGTAAGGCCGCGGACGCAACCGCTACGACCTGCACGGCGAGCAGCGTTTCGGCCCGGGGAGCGATCGCGACGAGAGGCACGAGCCCGAGCAGCACCCAAGAGTCGTGCACCTGCAAGTGGGGACGCCATTCGCCGTAGTTCCACGACGAGCCGTGGCGCAGGTTCACCAAACTCTGCAAGTAGGTACCGAGGTCTGCTCCGTACCGCAACGCATAGAGACGATTCAAGTCGTAGGCAAGGTAGATCAGGACGAACGCCGCTACCCCGATCCAAAGCGCCCACTGCGATCGCTCCCTCGATCGCACGCTCGATTGGGGCGTTTCGCTCGCGACGGCTCCGATCATCGCGGCGATTGGGCGCGGATGCGGTCGACGATCGCCTTCAACCGTTCGACGAACGCCGCCGGAGCGAAGCGTTCGGCGTGACGCCGCAATCGCTGCGGCTCGTACGGTAACGGGTTGAACTCGCGTAGCGCCCGCGCGAGCGACTCGGGCACGGGTTCGTCAAAGTATCGCCCGGTCGCGCCTTCGAGGATCGTTTCCAGTGCGCCGCCGGCCCGAAGGGCGATCGTCGGGCGACCGGCGGCGGCCGCTTCCAGCGGCAGGAGGCCGAAGTCTTCCTCGCCCGGTACGACGGCGGCGCGCGCGGCGCCCAGCAACGCGTTGAGCCGCGCGTCGTCGACGTACCCGAGCAGCGTCGTCGACGTTCCGCGAGCGAGTTCGCGCAGCGAGCGCTCCGCCGGCCCCGTTCCCGCTACCAACAGTTTTACGCCGGCCAGCTGGGCGGCACGAATCGCAAGATCGATGCGCTTGTACGGCAGCAGCCGCGACGCGATGAAGAAGTAATCGCCCGTTCCGGGACCCACGGTAAAGCGCTCGACGTCGACGGGACAGGGCAACACTTCGGAAGCGCGCCCGTAGTAGCGTTGGATTCGATCGGCGACGTTACGCGAGTTCGCTACGAATACGGTGGGGCGTTGGGCGGCGACTTTGTCCCACGCGACCAGGCGGTCGACGACCGGCCGCGCCAGCCGCGGCAGCAGTTTGGAACGGCTCGCCAGGGCGCCAACGTACTCGTCGTAGGCAAACGCAAACCGGCTAACCGTGTTGATATAACACACGTGGACGCTGCCGAGCGGCACGATGACACCCTTGGCCCACGCGGTCGTCGAGCTGACGATCGTGTCGAATCCCGCGAAGTCGAACGACTCGAACGCGCGCGGATAGAGGGGCGCCAACGCGCGAAAGTAGCGATTGGCAAACGGAATACGGGCCAAGTACGACGTGCGCACCCGATCGGCCGCTACCAAATCGCCCGTCGCGCGCTCGTCGTAAAGCGCCGTGTATACGGGCGCTTCGGGCCACGCCCGCGCGATCGTCGAGAAAACGCGTTCCGCGCCGCCGCGCTGGTTCAAGTAGTCGTGAACGAGCGCGGTCGTCAGTTTTGGCGGCTCTCGTCCCGTGGGAGCACGAGCGCGATCGTCGGGTTGCCCAGATACTTGCGTGCGACTCGTTGGACGTCTTGCGGCGTGGTCGCCGCGATGGCGCGCAGCGCTCGGTCGAGGAAATCGGGCGATGCGTCGCCCCGCGCGAATACCGCCGCCAGCCACGCTCGCGTTTCCAGCGTCGTTGCGCCGGTTGCGAAATCCCCGGCGGCTTCGGCCTTGAACTGATCGATCGTTCCCTGCAGGCGCGTCGCAGCGAGCACGTTAACGACCGATAACGCGGTCGCAAACGCGCGCGTCGGATCGCCGATGCTGCCGTTGACGTATAGCACCAGATGCGCCGGCGCACGATCGTACGAATACTCCGCGCCGACCGCACGCGACGTAAAGGTGGGCGAGACCGCTCCGGGGACTTGGGCGATCTCGGCCAGCGTGCGGCGCACGAAGGCCGAGAGCACGAGCATCGGCCCGAAGTCGCTGCTGTTGACGCTGGGAGCCGGATATTGGGCGATCAGCCACGGCGCCGAAATGTCGCGATGCGCGACGATTTCGCGCGAGCTTCCCCGGAGAGCCGGGACCGGCACCGTTACCGCGCTCGTCGTACCTTCCGGCAAAGCAGCGGCCAACGACGCGAGCGCGTCGGGAGCGAGCGCGTCGAGCCGGCCGGCCGCGCTCACGACCGCGGCGCCGCGTCGATAGTACGTATGATAGAAAGCCGCCGCATCGGCCGGAACCAGTTCCGCCAGCGAAGTCGCCGTTCCCAGCGCCGGCAGCCCCGTATTGGCTTGGGGCGACGACGCC
>DASXDV010000194.1:0-37942 GCA_036490465.1 Candidatus Tumulicola sp.
TGGGCTAGGGCTTCTACTTCTTCTGGCGTGTGCCCGAGGGCTTTGGCGACGTCGCGTAATGCGGAGCGGGTGTGATAGGTGATCACTTCGGCGGTTAGGGCAGCGTAGGAGCGGCCGTAGCGATTGTAGACGTATTGGATCACTTTTTCGCGGTCTTGGTGCGCGAAGTCGATGTCGATATCGGGGATTTCGCGGCGCTCTTCGGACATAAAGCGTTCGAAGAGGAGCTGCATGCCGATCGGATCGACGGCGGTGATGCCGAGCGCGTAGCAGACCGCGGAGTTGGCCGCCGAACCGCGGCCTTGACAAAGGACGCCGAGCCGGCCGGCTTCCTGTACGATATCCCAGACGATCAGAAAATAGCCGGCCAGATCCATCCGGGCGATGATTCCGAGTTCGTATTCGAGTTGGCGTTCGACGTCGGAGCGGATCGGCGTGCCGTAGCGTTCGGCGGCGCCGCGGTAGACGAGTTCGCGCAAATAGGATTGGCGCGTTTTCCCTTCTTCTACCGGAAAGAGGGGAAACTGCCCGGTAATACGTTCGAGTCGAAAGCGGCAGCGTTCGGCAATTTCGACGGACCGTGCGATCGCAGCGGGATACGGCCGGAACAGACGGCGCATTGCAGCGGCAGCCTTGAGGTGAAACTCGGCATTGGGACGCAGCAGATGATCGGCGCGCGCGCTTTCGAGGTTGGTGCCGTGCTTGACGCAGCGCAGCACGTCGGTGAGGTACGCGTCGGTTTTATCGGCATAGGCGACGGCGTTGGTGGCGACGCACGCCACGTGAAGTTCGTCTCCAAGCTGCACGAGGCACTGGTTTCGCTGCGCTTCTTCTTCAGTTAAGTGTTGCTGCAGTTCGAGGTGAAAGCGCTCGCCGAAAATCGCGCGCAGGCGGCGGATTTCCTGGGCGGCCTGCTTCGGGCCGCCGGCTGCAAGTGAGCGTTCGGGACGGCCGTCCGGGCCGCCGGAGAGCGCGATGAGGCCGTCGCTGCGGCCGCTGAAGTCGCCGATCTGCAGGCGAGCGTCGCCTTTGCGGCCGCGCAACTGGGCCCGCGAAATCAGTTCGCAGAGGTTGGCGTAGCCGCGCTCGTCTTCAACGAGGAGCACGATCCGAGCACCATCTTCGAACGTTAGCTCGCTGCCGACGATCGCCGCTAGGCCGCCCTGCTTGGCCCGCCCGGCTAAGCGAACGCTCCCGTAGAGCCCGTCGCGATCGGTCAGCGCAAGCGCGGCCAGCCCAAGCTCTGACGCTCGGTCGGCCAGCTCTTCCGGGTGCGATCCGCCTTCAAGAAAGGTGAAATTCGACCAGCAATGGAGCTCCGCGTACATTGGCAAAAGCCCGCCTCGGTGCAGGGTGGACCGCCAATATAGCGAACATATGTTCGTATGTCAATCGTTCGATCAGCGTGAGTTATACTCTAAGTATGAAAACAGCTGTCTCGATTCCCGATGCCGTGTTCGAGCGAGTCGAACGGCTGGCCCAGCGCACCAAACGCTCGCGAAGCCGGATTTTTAGCGATGCACTCGACGAGTATTTGGCCCGTCACGCAAACGACGAAATCACCGATGCCATGAACGCCGTCATCGCTCAAGACGGTGTACGGCATGATGGGTTCGCAAGCGAGGCGGCGCGGCGCACTCTCGAGCGCAGCGATTGGTAGTCGCGCAAGGCGATGTCTGGTGGGCCGATCTTCCGCCACCAGAGGGATCGCAACCGGGGTTTCGCCGACCGGTCGTCGTCGTGCAAGGCGATGCGCTGAATCGAAGCCGCATCGCCACCGTCGTGTGCGTCGCGTTGACGAGCAACCTCAAATGGGGCGATGCACCCGGTAACGTCCGCCTTGGGCCGGAACTCACCGGCCTACCAAAAGATTCCGTGGCTAACGCTTCTGCGATCGTGACGCTCGACAAATCCGCGCTCACCGAACGCGTGGGAATTCTGCCGGCTGTGAAGTTGCAGCTCGTCCTGTCGGGTATCGACGTCATACTCGGACGGCCCTAATGATGGCCCGTTTTGTAGTTGCCGAAGGGGTTTCGTACGGGCTCCGCCCTTCCGTTTGGGCGGTACCGATGAATCACTGATAGCCTCCACCAAAGGCTGCGAACCAGAGGGGCGTTTGGGGGCTGAGGCTGCTCCGGATAGAACGGGCGTGCGCGGCTTCTTGGGGACCGCAGCGCCGGCCAGCCCATCGTCACCATCGTCGGTAACCCGGGGCGGACGTGCGGGAATCGAGCGCAGAACGCGCGATGCCTTGCGCAACCGCCTAAACATACAAAGATTTTACCACGATTAACCCGGGCCGATGCGATGTCAAGCGGTAACGGCTTCCCAGGTTGTGTAGGCGGGTTTTTCGGCGTTGACGATGCGGACGATGAGATTCATCTGCCCCGACGCAGCAGCCGGAACGCGAACTTGCAGATGAAAAGGAGCCGCGTCGGGATCGGCGTTCGCCACTTCGAAACCCTTTACGCCGGTCGCGGTCTCGAGGAAGCGCACCAAACCGTCCGCCGTACCGCGCTCTTGAGATAAGCGATGGGACGTCTCAATGAGCATCCGCAATCGGCCCGGATCGATCGTCGAACTCGACCAGTCGCCGGTCACGGCGGCATCGTCGTCGTCACTTGCGAACAACCAACCGAGATCGACCCAAAGCGCGAGCATCGCGACGAACGCTTCTTCCGACGTTACGGCATCGAAGATCTCGCTCAAGTTCGTTAAGCGATTTTCGACCGGAGCTACGTGACTCGCCATGACGTCGAGCAATACTTGCAGGGTCGGATCGGTCGGCACCGCCGCGCGAAATACCGCCGGCAGCAGCGCCGCGATCTCATCGCTATTCACGAGCCGCGCTGATCCTCGGTTACTTGGATTTCGTGGGGGCCGGAACAAAACAGCCACATCGGCGGCAACGGAACGACGTCTTTGAAGCCGGTCGCCGAAGCGGGCACGTAGGTGTCCCCCGAATCGACACTTTTGAAAACGCCGCCCGCCCCGCCGGTGAACACGACGTCGTTCGACGCCGCAATCGTCGTAACGAGTTCGAAGAGTTTTTGAATCGGGGCGTCGCCGGTTGGAGCTTGGGATCGCTCGGGCAACCCGGCTCCCAGCGAGAGCGGCGTCCACGTCGGCGTCGCCGCCCGGAAATTCAAACGTACGACGCCCCGGCTAAGTGAAGCGGCGAACACGGTCGTATCCGAAAACGCGAGTTCGCGCACGCCTTGTCCGCTCCATCCGTCGAACGAATCCCAGTTTTGCGAACTCGCGTTCTTCGGCGCGCCGATGATCTCGATTCGGGCCGCGCCCTTGCCCGTCTCATCGCCGCTCGCGCCGAATCCGGCCCACAAGAACGCTCGCGTTCCATCGCGCTGGACGCGCAAGACGGAAATGGCGTCGGCATTCGGCGGATTCCACCACGGCTCGAAGGAACGGCCCAGACCGGCCTGATTGGAAAGCCAAATGCCTTTTTGTGCTTGGGCCGCGAGCGCAACGACGACGGTGCCGCCGACGCGCGTTACGCCGATCGAAAAGAATCCGAACTTCGCATCCCCGTCGAAGACCGGAATCTGCACGGGAGTCGCGCCGGGCTTGAGCGCCAACTCGTATAATCCCTTATCGGTGGCGAGCAGCACGACGAAACCGTCGTCGCGCCGGACTAACACGAGGTCGGCGACGGTGACTCCGACGAGAACGGCGGGAACGCCCCACGATTCTCCGGCGTTTTCGGAAACGCGAACGATCGAGGCGGTCGGATCGCCGTCGGCCGGTGACTGCGAGGCGACCGCCGTCAATCCGGGCGCTTCGTTGGTCAGGGCGACTTTGACGACGCGCTCGCCGGGGAATGCCGCGACGCTTTCCCAACTTCCGCCGTCGTCGAGCGATCGGTACAGCCCCGCGTTACTCGTCGCATACCAGCGACCCGGCGCCGTCGGATCGGCGGACAGCGCACGCACGTTGGTCGACGGCGCGTCGTCGACCACGAGGGTCACGTCGCGATAGTAGACGACGCCGGGCTCGGCCAGGATGAGGCTGGTGACGTCGGAGACGTGCAGCGGCCGGCCGAAGCGCCAACCGCGCGTCTCCAGCGTCGGCAACGGATTCACCAGCGCGTGCAGTTTGCGCACGATGCGGCCCTGAACGGCCGGCGCGTTCTCGCCGCGCGCGACCACGACGGTGGCTTGGACTTTGACGGTTTTGTAGCGCACCCAATCCACTGCGCAAACGATTCCAAGGGGCCGCCGCCGGTCGATCGTCTGACTGATGCTCGTGCGCGTCTCCTCGGTCTGCACGGATTCGAGTCCCTCGGCCGTGACGGTTCCGTTGGCGCGATCCGCGGGCTCCAAATACTCTGGAACGAGCAGCAGCGCGACGGTTCCCGGAGCCGCATAATTCCAGAGTTCGTGCTTGGGATAGGCGCGCGCCCGCGATACCGCCGGATGCGCAGTCGCGATCAGTTCGTAGTCGCGCGCGGTAACCGCGCGCTGCAGCGCGTGAAACTCGCGCGGGCCGCGCAGCAGCGCGTTCTCGAGCGTTTCGGTGCTGCGTCCGCCGGTGGCCGCAGCGGGATTGGTCACTTGCAACGCCGCGCCGGCGACTTGGTCTTTCAATGACGACAGGCTTCCGGCCGCGACGTTTCCGCCCGGACCGCCGCCGGTGGCATAACTGACGAGGATTCGTTTTCCCGGCGCGGGCACGCGGCACAGAAACGTCGGCGCTTCATTGAGCGTGGCACCGTCGCTGCGCCGCAGACGCGGTGCGAAGCCGATCGTACCGGGCACCCGGTCGCACACGTACACGGCGGCGTCGGGCTCGGCGTCGGCAAAGCTGTCGACTTCGCGCCAGATCTCGTACGCGACGCCGTCCACGACGCGCGCGGACGTCCGGTCGATTCCGGGCGCGTCGGCCAACTCGACGCCGACCAACAGATCGAAGCTCGTGCCGGTCGCCCCGATAATCGGCGCGCGCGTCACCGCGAACGTTTGACCGCCGTCGCCGGTGCCGACGCCAACCAGCTCGTCTTCAATCCGGTCGGCGTTAATCGCGCGGGCGGTGACCGCCGTTTGTCCCGCTTCGATCGCGACGTCGTCGACGGTCGCAAACGTTACCTCGGCAGTGGCGGCCGCGCTGCGCGGCACGCCGATACGCGTGCCCCGCGGTACGACGACTTTCACCGCCGACGCTTTCTGCATCGAAAACGCAACGGTGGCGATCGCCGCGCTCGGCGGATACAGCGTCGCGCCGATCAGGTTCAGGAACTCGACGTAAGCCTTCTCAGGTACGCGATTGAGCCGAAACAGCAGTTGCTCGGCGATGTAGGCGAAGGCATCGAGCAGCACCATGCCCGGATCGCCGACCGCCGGCTCGCGCCACGGTCCGCCACCCGCTTTGATCAGCGCGACGGCATCGGCCACGAGCTGGTCGAAGGTCCGATCGTCGAGGTTCGGGCTCGGCAGCGGCACGTCAGGCCTGCAACTCTACCGGAAGGGCGATCGACTCGACCGCGGCCGTCGCGCGGACGCGATACGTGACGTCGACGATCATGCGCGTCGCATCGTCGGGATCGGCACCGGCGTCGACGGCGACGACGTCCACCCGCGGCTCATTGCGCTCGATCGCCGAACGAACTTCGTGGATGACCAAGCCCGCCGTCGTGTCGTCGTTGGACGCAAATACGAAGCGGTTGAGGTCGCAACCGTACCCGGGGCGCATCACGCGCTCGCCCGGCGTCGTTGCCAGCAGCAGCAGCAGCGATTGCCGCAAGGCTCCTTCGTCGGAAATCGTCGCCAGTTGCCCGGTCGGCGTGACGGCGAATCCGGGCACCCCGGCGAGCGCCGGCAGCGAAAACCTCAGAGAGGTAAAGCGATTCTCGCTCACGATTCCACCGTTACGAAGTCCTGGCCGGGAACTCGTACCGTATAGAACACGAGTCCGGGCGGCGTTCCATCGGTATGACCCTTCACGGTCGCGAGGCAGACCGCGGCGCCCTCGACCGAAACGAACGTCGAGTAGCCTTCTTCGACGACGAGCGATCGCCCGCAGGCCTTATTCGACAGATTCGTGTTGGGACAGAGGTGAATGTGCCGGTCTTGCGGGTCGGGCTCGACCAGCACGCGTTTTCCCTCAATCGTGAGCAAATCTTGGGACGGTTTGTTCTCGAGTTTTCCATCGTGATCGCAGCGAAGCGTCGCGTCCTCGGTGATCGCTAACACGCTCATCGCTGCTTGACCTCGACGGCGGTTGCGGCGATCGTAATCGTTTTACCCGGTGCTTCGATCGTCAAATCCGTCTGGCTATGCAGGCGCATTTCGTCGCGACCGAGTTCGATCGACGTGCCGGCCGGGGTGCTGAGCGTTAGGGCGCCGTCGTCATCGAGCCGAATCGTGTGGCCGCCGGGCGAGTACAACGCGTAGCCTTTGAACGCTTCGGGGCGCTCGCCGGGCATGCCGCCGCTTCCGTACAACGCGCCGAGAACGACCGCGTTGGCGGGATCGTCGTCGACCACCAGCACGAGCACCAAATCGTCGACGGCCGGCAACGCCACCAAGCCCTTCTTGCCGCCGGCTCCCGCAGCCAACACTTGCAGCCAATCGCTTTCGGCATCGTGCATCGCGGGATAGCGAACTTTGACGCGGCCGAAGGCATCGGGGTCGCGAACGTCGGCGACCACGCCCAACGTCGCGCTGGCATTCTGACGCGGCGGGTGCGGCGCGGGCAGTGCCGAGGAAAGCTCGACCGCATAGCCGAGCGACGGGCCGAAGCGATGGCGCGCGAGCGTGATGCGAAACGGGCCGGCGTAGCCGTCGGGAACGTCGTTCAAGCGAATGCAGTCGCCTGGAGCGAGCGCGGGATTCCCCTCGGCCACGAGGTGCAGCGTCGCGCCGTTGGCCGCTCGCCGCTCGATTTGCGAACGTGCGACCGCATCCGCTTGACCGTCGCTGCGCACGATAACGTTGGTCAGCTTGACGTCCGCATTGCCACCCGCGGTCCGCGCCGCGGTTCCGTGAAAGGCTCGCCCGCGGTGCGGATCCCAGCCCGAAACGTCGACCGCGGCGGCCGCATCGGCATCGCTCAGGGTGACGGTGAGCTCGCGCACGTCCCGCCCGATCTCGAGCGCTTTCGCGGATCCCGACGCAGCGATAGGATACGTCCGCAACGTGCCGTCGACGAGACGAAAGTAAGCGCCGGCACGTTCGGCCGACTCGAGCAGCAGATCGAAGTCGCTGCGGCGATGCTGCACGACGTGAGGCTGAACCGTCCCATACGGCGTCGCGTCCACGTCGATCCCGAGCGAACGGGTGAGTTCGCGGGCCAAACCGACGAACGTCACGTCGGAATGGACGCGTACCGGCGTGCCGCGGCGCAGGCTGTCCAACGCGTCGTACGCGATCACGCGCAACGTTCGCGCGAGGTCGCCGCGCACGACCAACTCGATGCGGGCGAACGATCCGTCGAAGATCGTTTGGTGCTCGATGCCGGCACGAACCGCGACGGGGACGCCGAGCTTGCAGAGTTGCGCGGCACGGCCGAGCGGATCGTTGAAGGTCAGTTCGCACGAGGCCGGAGCGTTGAGGCGCTGCTCGATCGTAGCGGAGGCCAGCTCCGCCATCAGCGCGTCGTCGACCGCCGTCCCCGCCAGCGCGATCTCGAGCGTGGCCGGGGCGTCGAGGACGCTCACCGGGCCGTGCCGGAGGTCGGTGGAATACGCAGCGTCGTCCCGGGCGGGATTCGCGCCGGGTCCGCGATGTTGTTGTAGCGAGCCAAGACGCGCCAAAGCGACGGATCGCCGTAATAACGCGAGGCGAGATGGTCGAGCCGTTCGCCGGGAAGGTTGGCCGACGGACTCGCGGCCCCGGCCACCACGTGATCGCGCGCGCGCTCGCGCGCCGCGTCGCTGGTATCGAGCGAAGATGCCGGCACGGCGCGGCGGCCGTTGAGAGCGGTCTCGAGCACGCGCACGAAGCGCATGGTCATCCACGATCGCTGCGGCACGCCGTTCTGAGTAAAATGCTCCAATCGCTCGCTGACGGCGACGACCAGACCGCGCACGTTCCACGCTTTGCCCCAAATGAAGCGCGCGAACGGCAGCTGCCGCGGCTCGTCCGGATTTTCTGCCAGTGCAAAAAACGGCGCCGTCATGTCGCGCACGTCGGGTTCTGTGACGGTCGCAGCGGCCTCCGACGTGCCCCGCAACGCGGTGCGCAACGGCGCGTCGAAGAGCAGTTCGAGGTGCATTTCGGTCCGGCCGCCGCCGGTATAGAGCAACGGTGCATCGGCCGCGCCGCGTCGCGAGAAGGATCCGCTCAGCGTCTTTTCCGGAACGACGCCGGCCGTGCGCGAAACGACCAGCGACATTGGATTGAGGAGCGCCGCGATCGTGTCGCCGGTCGATTCGATGACGAACCCTACACGTACCATGCGCTCTCGCGTTCACTCAGCCGGGTGCTTGGCACAAACGCCGGCTCATCCCAATCCAACGGCCACGCCGGCAGCTCCGGCCACGTCTCGGGCGGGGTCGTCGCGGGCGAAGAAGTTGATGACGGCGACGGCGTCGCAACGGGTTGGGTGGGCGAATGACTCGCGGCCGGCGTTGCGCTCGGCGGCGCGACGACCGGCGACGATGGAAGGCGCGCCCAGGGCGCTGCGAGCGAGTCGGGCGGCCGCTCGTGCGGCAGCTGCAACGCCTGCACTTCGCGCTCGTTCGTCGTCCCGCTGCGCGCCGGTGAAAGCGGATGGGCCGCATCCGAAACCGGTTCCGTTCCGACCGGGTCGCTCGCCGCGCGAGCGGACGCGAACTCATGAGCCAACGCCGGATCGAGCACGCCGTGGCGGACCGGCGACGCCGGCAGCTCGGATAAGGCACGCGCTTCCGGCGGTTTGGTCGTCAAACCGAGCGCATCGAAGCGATCGCGATCGATTCGAACGTTCGGCTGGCCCGAATCGGCGGCGACCAACTGCGGTGAAGGGGCGGCCGGCGGAACGGGGGCGGCAGCGGTTGTTGGCGGTGGTTGTGGAACGCTCGGTGCGGCACCGGACGGAACGATTTGTGTCGCCGCGCTCGCGGCGGGCATTGGCGGTTCCGGTGAAGCAGCATGCGGCGGCGGCGAAACGGCGGCCGGCTCAACTACCGACGGGTTTGCGGGAACCGGCGTCTGCGATAGTTGCTGCGGTTGCGCGGCCGGCGGTGGTGCGGACGAGCGACGTTCGGTGGGCGCGGCGTGGCCGGCAGAGCGCTGAGCCGCAAAGTGCGCGATCAGCGTTTGCGAGTCGGGAAGCGCGGGATCGCCGGCGCCTTTTTCGGCAACGGCCAGCGGCGCGACCGCGTCGAGCGTCAGCCGGACGACCGCGACGAACAGCGCGTCGAACAATCCAGCCAAAGCCTGCAGCATAGGGAGACCTCAGGTCTCCAGTTCGGGACGTTTCATGTACGAGTACACGAGCTTCATCGTTTCGACCGCAATCGTTTGGGTGGCGGCGTTCAGCGGCGCGCCCGTCCATTCCGACGGCCACGCGTTGATGAGATCCCAGCGAAACTGCTCTTGCCCTTGGGTGTTGAGCATCGCAATCGAGACGTGCCGATAGTCGATCCGGCCGTGGACGCCGGCCAAGAACCAGTTATACATTTCGGTGGACGTGGTCAGGCCGTATTTCAAGATCAGATCGCCGTACGACACCGCGCCGGGGAGTTTGTAGGTGATCGGCGAACTGCCGCCTTCGGTATACCGTATCGACGCGACTTGAACGGTCAGCGACGAGCAGTCGGTGAAGTGCGCCAACGCTTCGTCCCCGAAGTCGGGAATGTATATCTTGAACGCATACGAGCGCAGCGGATCCGGAGGGTTTCCCAATCCAGCCATTACGGCGCCGCCTTTCCAGCCTTGGCTCCGTCGCCTTCGCTCGTCGAAGTGCCGGTCGAACTTTGGCCGATTCGGAAGATCACAAACTCAGCGGGCTTGACGGGCGCGATGCCGACGACGATTACGACTTGACCAGCATCGATGACGTCGGGCGGATTCGTTTCCGCATCGCACTTCACGAAAAATGCCTGGTCGGCGGTCGAGCCGCGCAGAGCGCCTTGCCGCCAGAGCAGCGTGAGGAACGCGCTCACGTCGCGGCGGATGGCCTTCCACAGGGTCTCGTCGTTCGGCTCGAATACGACCCACCGCGTTCCGCGTTCGATCGATTTTTCGATCATGCTGAACAGCCGCCGGACCGGGATGTAACGCCACTCGCTGGATTCCGCGGCGACCGTGCGCGCACCCCAAATCAGAATTCCCTCGGTCATCGAGCGGATGCAGTTGACGCCGGCGGGATTGAGGATGCCCTGATCTTGGGGTGCGACCGGGATCGTCAAGCCGATGGCGCCGAAGATCGGCTCGTTGGCCGGCGCTTTGAAGACGCCGCGCGTCGCGTCGACCCGCGCATAAACGCCCATCAAGTGACCCGACGGCGGCGTATCCACCACCGCGTTGGTCACGACGTCGCGCGTCTGAATCCACGGATAGTACACTGCGCCGAACCCGTTAGCCGATTGCCGTGGACGCAACCCGCCGCCGCCATTGCCATCGCTCGGTTTCCCCTTGGCCGGCGCGGCCGTGGCGGCGGCGGTGAGCTGGGTGACGTTCTTAACGTCCAGCGGCGCGTCCAGCACCGCGACGCGGTCCTTCATCTTCTCGCAGTGACTCAGCAATGCGTCGTAGGAGCCGGCATCGGTTAACCCCGGGGCCGCCACCATCGCGACGTCATCGACGATTTCGAGAAGGTCGAGGCCCGCCCGTCCGGCAGCTCCGCCGGTCAACGTATTGTTTTGGTCGAGCCCGACGACGTAGCAGCGCTGTCCGCCGTTACCAAAGAAACCAAAGACGGCGTTGAACAGCGACGGAGTGGGCAGCGTCGGCAACGTGCCGTCGTCGCGCGTTCGAAAATCGCTCTGCGCGACGACCTTCGTGCGAAACTCCGTCGGGTTGTTGATCGCCACCGCTTCCGTAGACGGAGCGAAACCCGAGACGTATCCGAGGAAGGCTGCGGTACTCGTCCCGACGGCGGAAATCGGACGCGCGCCGGTCGAAATCTCTTCGACGTAGACGCCGGGAACCGTGTAGCTGGTAGGCAATGCACACACCTCACATGGCCGACAGGGCCCGGGTCTTTCAACGGGCCGGGGACGTTCCCTTCCGCACGTCGGAAACGACCGCGGGATTCATTTTGACGACGCCGAAGGGCGACCGATGCGGGTGCTCATCGTCGTTGTCGCCGTGTTCGCATTGCTGTACGTTTTCGCGACGGCCTTGGACGTGCGGCGGCCGGCAGCACCCGCCTCTCCGCCGCCGCAGTCCCCAAGCCTTCCGGCCGCGTTGAGCGATTCGTGGGGCATCACGCCCGCGTTTTTGAAAGCCGGTCCGCACGACGTCGTCGTCAGCGGAGCGAGCGTTGCGGGCGACGTGCTGACGATCGGGCCATACGTTACGGCGACGATCGCCGTCCCGTACTCGGCGGGGTGGTATCAACCGGCGCGCATGATTCGGTTTGTGCTCGAGAACCCGGCGGCGATGCGCTCCGTTACGCTCGCCTATCCGCCGATTGCGCCACCCTCGTCGGCGACCGCCAAGCCCGATCCGCTCAGCCCGTCGAACCCTCGCGCGGTCATCGTATTGCCCAAAGCCGGCGGGATCGTGGCGCTGACCTGTACGGGCTTCGGCGCGTGCGCGGTATCGCTATGAGTGACCGCCCCTTACGAGCAACGCTCGGATTATCGCAACGATCGACGCGATCGCCTGGATTAGCGCATACACGATCGCGACGATGCAGATGACGATCGCGCCGAGCGCATCCGTGACGCTGACGAGAACGCCCGGCGGAAGCGCGTGCAGAAACGAGAGCAGCAAGTCGCAGAGCAGCGAAAGCCCGATCAGGACCAGCAACGGGGTCTGTCGCAGGAAGCGTTGCTGCGCGACGATCAGCAGAGCCAGCGCGACGAGCTTGAACAACGTCAGCAAACCGAGTACTTGGACGGCCTGCGCCGTATCGAAGTGCGCGAACAGCGGAAAGTACACGAGCCAGCCGAAGAACGACGCCAGCAGCGCGAGCATGATCAGCAGCAAGATGAAGTCCGTCAGCAGAATTTTGAGACCGACCAGGATGATGACGATCGAGAGAACGAGCGTCGCGACGCCTTGCAGCCGGCCTAGGATATCGCGCCGGACGATAATCGCGAGAGCGCCGACGAAGAGCGTCCAAAAAAGCGAGATATCCAGCAGCCACAGGGCCGAAATACCCAATTGGGAGGCGCCGACCGCCGCATTGACTTCTTGCGGCAGCCAGTTCGACGCCATTTCCAGTAGGACGGCGATCGCGATGACGATGACTGCGAAGACATACGGCGGCTTACGGAGATCGCGCGCTACGTCCACGGGCGGCGCCTCGTGATCGAGCAAATCGACGCCCAGGTCCGCGACTGGCTGGCGAGCACCGCTTCCGAGGCCGCCATTAGTTTCGCGCTTCCCACAGAAGAGGACGCCGCGTTAACCGTCCACGCGTATCTGTACGACATCGATCGTCCGCTGGCCGCATCCTCAGGACGACTGCCCCCCGTTCAGTTGCGGCTGGCCTATCTGGTCACGTCGTCGGGACCCGACCCGCTCGCCGCACACGCCGTTCTCAGCAAGATCATCGCCGCAGCCGATGCCAATCCGCAATTTACGCTGGAGTTCGGGCCGGCAGCGGCGACGGCGTGGACCGCATTGCATCTCCCCGCTCGCGCGGGATTTGTCCTGCGCGCCACGGCCGTGAAACCGCGGGACGGGAGCATCGCGCCGCCGGTGCGCTCGGCGCGAATCGACTCGATCAGCCTCGAACCGATCGTCGGCCGGGTGGTGGCGACGGACGGAACGCCGTTGCCCGGAGCAATCGTCGAAGCCGCCAGCATCGGGCGCAGCGTAACGACCGACGCCAACGGGCGCTTTACGTTGGAGGGCGCAACCAACGAGATCGACCTGCCGCTGCGCGTGCGGGTGAAGGGCACGTCGACCGACGTCTCCCACCCGGCGCGCTCCGTCGGCGAATATACGATCGCCGTCAACCTTACCGCATAGCCGATACGAGAGAGGGAACTATGGCATCGTTTCAAGTGACGACTCCCAACGTGCAACTCGGCACGCTCAAGGCCGGCGCCTCGGTCGAAGTCACCCACATGGTCGCCAACATTACGGGCGGCGTCCGGCGCGGTTCGTACAGTGTCGTTACCAGAGACGAAGGCACCGCCGGCTGGTATTCGATCAAAGGCGAAACTTCATCGGAGTTCTCCGCGAACGCTTCCAAGCCGGTGACGGTCGTGATCGCGCCGCCGGCTTCGGCCCCACCCAAAGACGGTTATCGGTTCCATTTGGTCGTGGGCATCGAGCCGCAAGCGGACGTCGAGTTCGATAATGGTCCCGACGTCACGTTTGGGGTGGCGGCCGGAAAACGCCCATTCCCCTGGCTGTACGTGGTGCTCGGCATCATCGTCCTCGCGATCGTCATCGGCATCGGCGTGTACTTCTGGCGACGCCCGACGCCTTCGCCGACGCCCACTCCCACGCCGAGCCCGGTCGGAATCGTGATTCCGTCGGACCTCTTGAACAAGTCGGCGTTCGCCGTCGCCGCCGAAATGAACGGCTTAGGCGTCCCGATTAGCCGGATTCAAACGTGCGGCAGCGGATCGGTCGTCACGTATACGGCTCCGGCGGCGACGCAAGTGCTCGTTCCCGGAGCAACGCTGAGCCTGCATCTGGGCCTGTGCTTGTTCAAGGAACCCTACCGCGCGATCAATATCAACCAGTACCAGAAGTTTTTGGCGACGCCATAGCGCGCGCTAGCCGTTCCCTCTTTAGGAGAAACCGTCATGCCCGACATTTCCGCTACGTTTACCAACAAGTACTCCGAGAGCCGCAAGTGGGTTATCGTCGACACCGGGCGCGATCCGAACTCGCCGCCGATTGTTTTCAACGACTATCTCGAACCGGATCAATCCACCGCGCAGTTAACGCTCTATTCGGACGGTTTCGGCGGTCACGCTCAGTACCAGCGCTCGGACGGCGCGGTTACGAACGTGGACGTCTCCGACGGCGACAACGTCGCGATGTCCTAAAACCCCGGCGTTACACCGGGCCTAGGATTCCCGCTCCGTTGCCTTTCAACGAACCGCGCAGGTTGGTCACTTGCTGATTGGTATGAAACGCGCCGGTGTCGCTGATCGTAAGGTTGAGGCCTAAGTCGGCAATCGGGTCGCTCGCCGATCCGACGTTCAACGGCTTGTCGAAGGTCGCCGTTACGTCGATATGCCGTCCGGTTCCGGGGACTCCGGTGACCGAGACGTTGGCCATTCCGACGTAGTGTCCGACGCCTTGATACCGGCCGCCGAAGCGCCACAGGACCGTGACCATCAGATCGGTCGGATCGAAGCCCGGCAGGTATTCGGATCCGATGGTCGAGCCTTTGTAGCTCACTTGCAGTCTGCGGTCGTCACTCGAGAAGTCGGACATCTGCGAGAGCGAGCTGATATCGCTGGGTACGCCGCTGCCCATTTGATCGACCGGCACCATGTTGGGCGTTCCGTCGTCCATGATTTTCCAAACGGCAAGCCCGAGGTTGACTAATTCGGTCACCGTGCCGCCGGCTGCCGGCGCTCCACCGCCGCTGTCGGCCGCAAAGGTACCCGAGGAATCACTCGACATCGCCGAGCTTGTGGAGTCGACCGCATCGGTCGAACCAATGGTAACTTCCGCCGTAGCTTGATACGGCGCGTCCGTCGTTGTCTGATCGTCCGCCATTCGTGCACACCTCACTAGCGATTGGGGAGCCTAACCGTAGCACGGCGGCTCGCCTCGCACCAGCGGCCGAATGGCCCGTCGCCGCGGAACCAAGATACCGGGCGGATAGGGGCCTGCTCGCCCGCTATTGGAGGGTGGCGGTTGCGCACTCCGCTTACGCGACGACGAAACCGAGCACGGCGCACGCAAACGCCCGCCCTCACCGTCGCATAACTCAGTCGGTGGGCGGTTTCCTATTTTTCCGAAGTTCGGCGATGATCCGATCGACTTCGGCGTCGACCTTCCTCTTTATTTCCGCCGCGAGCGAGCGAACGCGTTCCTCGACGCCGGCCTCGTCGTGGACCACGTCTTCGCGCAACGCTTCGGAACCAGCGATCGTTTTGCTCGCCTCTTCGGTCGTTTCGCGCGGTTCGTCCGTTGCATCTCGTTCGGCGTTGCCATTCATTTCGCAAATGCTACCCGCGGGAGTTGCAAGCTAAACTTGTCGTGCGCCCTTCGACTGCGCGTGCTTCGCACGCTCCGCTCTGTCCTTCGACTGCGCGCTTCGCGCTCCGCTCAGGATGACAGGGGGGAGGCGGCGCTATGTGATGGGTTAGAAGCGGGCTAGTTCTACTCGGCGGTTTAGGGCTTTGCCGGCGTCGGTGGCGTTGGATGCGACGGGATGCGTTACGCCGTAGCCGGCAGCTCGTAGGCGCGCGCGAGCGATGTGGAGGTGCGCGACCAGATCGTCGACCACTGACTGCGCGCGGCGCCTACTTAGAGCGAGATTGTAAGCAGCGCCGCCATCGGAATCGGTGTAGCCTTCAACGCGCATGCGCCACTTCGAATGGGATTGCAGCACGGCACCGATTTGACGAATTACCGACTGCGAGCGCGACTGAATGCGGGCACTCGCGACGTCGAAATGAATGCCGTAAATAATCACGCGGCCGCCCTTCTCTAGCTGCTTGGCCAGCGCTTCGTTTATGCCGATTTCAATTGCCGCTTGGGCGCTCTGACCGCCCGTTGCCGTGGCCATCAGCGTGTAGAGATGGGTCGTAGCCGTCGCGCCGGCGGGTACGTGGACGACGACGTTCACGCGCTGCGGCGTTGCGCCAAGTGAGAGATCGTGCCGATCCACGCTCGCCCGCCAGCCCGGGCCGTGTTCGCCGGCAAGCGAAAGCGTAATGGGTTCCGGCGATTTCGCGCCTTCGCGCTCGATGGTGAAGGTTAGGTGCAGGTCGCGGGCGGTTCCGTATGCGAGCGTTCGCTGCACCGACGAGAGCACGACCAGATTCGACGCGACGTGGGCATTGCACGGAAGATCGGTGCTGGGCGACAAGCCGTACGCGAGCCGGCCCAGGACCATCGTGGGCGGAATTTTATTGTGTAAATCGTCCACGTCGAAGCCATCGTATACGATCACGCCGTTGCCGTACCGAGCGTAAGCGCGCACCCAACCGCTCGCACCGAGCCGATTCTTGGCGAACAATAGGCCACACCAGTGCACGTCGGTGGTTTGCATAATGTCGGCGTCGCCGAGCTGTTGCGCGGTGTTCTTTAAATAGGCCGCGACGTCGAAATAGTGCGCGCGATCCGTGGGGTCGCTGCCGGCGAGGGCAGACGAATCGACGATCGAGAGCACGCTCCCGCGGGCGCCGGCCGCACCGCTCGCGGCGGTCGTGAACGGATACGGAACGAACGTATATTCCGACTGCGTGCACGAGTCGGCATCGCGAATGACGAGCACGTGGCCGGCGGCGACGAAATCGAGCAGCGATTTTTGCTGATCCGGCTGCGTATCTTTGGTCGCCGAGCAACTCATCGACAGCACCGCGACGTGCGCGGTGCGGAGATCTTGTGCGGTCAGCATCGGCAATATCACCGTTCGATAGTGATAGCCGGGGATCGAGTCGTTGGCGCCGTATTTCGCAAGCTGATTTGGGTAGCGGGCGACGATCAGAACGTTGGAGCCGCGTCCGGACGACGGAAGGTCGCAGCCGGGTGCGTGCGCGATTCGGCGCGCAAGCACGGCTTCGCCGGTGGGCGTGACGCCGACGAGTAGGTTTCCGTTATCCACGACGTTAAAGGTGCCGCCGCCGTCGAGCCGAGCGGCGCCATCCTGGATCGGGCCGTGCCAAACGTCGCGGCTGTAGGTGCACGACGCCGCAATCAACGTGCCGGTGCGTTCCATCGCGGCGATCTGATCCGTGTCGGTGGCCGCGCTACCGGCGGGCACGCGCCCCGGCGCGCCGGCAAAGACCGCATCGCTGGCGTTGATCGATTCGGCGTAACCCCAGCGCCCGGCGAACTTGTTGGCGGGAACCGAGACGTCGCCCGTCGCCGTGAGGGACTGAATCGAAATTCGTCCGGTCGCACTGCGTCCGACGCGCACGCGCAGCCAACGGGCTGCGATCGGACCCTGCAGTGTCCCGGTAGCCGTCGAACTCTGGCCCTGCGGCGTGAGCGCGATCGTGCCGACGTCGGTAAAGGCATGCGAGTTTCCGGTTGCCGCGGCGACGTGAAGCTGCACGCTGCCGCCTTTTTCGAAGCTCGCGGAAGCGGCGATCTGGGCGATGCGCGCGACCGCCGGAAGCTCGAGAACGAGTTCGGCCGCACCCTTCCCATCGAGGGCATAGCTCGAACCCGTTACCAACGCTTGCGCGCCGGAGGTTGAAGCGCCGACCGTCCAGCTGCGAACGAACGTTCCGCGCGCGAAGGAGAACAGATCGGGATTCTCAGTGGCCTGCGCGGTGGGAACGGGCGATGGCGACGATGACGGTGCAGTCGACGAAGGAACGGCGGATGCAGCCGGGGCCGCACTGGGCAGTGCCGTTTCGGCGGCGACGAGTGGGGTTGGCGATTCCGTCGCGAGCGATGACGACGGCAGCGCGGCCGGCGATTCGGTTGCGATAGGCGATTCGCTTGCAACAACGGGTGGCGCGGGGGTTGGCGTCGCGCGTTGCGACGCGCTGCCGCCGCACGCCGAGGCCGTGAGTAGAATCGCCACCGCTAGCCAAGGCAGACGCGCTCGAAGTTCCACGTGATAGAGCGTAACGGGCAGGCGTGCTGCGGGCGTGCGCCCTTCGTCCTTCGACTGCGCGCCTTTGGCGCTCCGCTCAGGATGACAGGGTGGGAGCACGCCTTTGGCGCTCCGCTCAGGGTGGGGGGCGCGGCTTTGGCGCTCCGCTCTGTCCTTCGACTGCGCCTTCCTTTTGGAAGGCTCCGCTCAGGATGACAGGGTAGGAAGAAAGAGAAGGAGCGCGGGGGCGCGCTCCGTCGGGTTGGTCTCGGTTTTTAGGGCTAGAAGGCGGCTAGGCCGTTGGGGGTTCCCCAGCCGGTGGGGCCGTCGTAGCCGGGACCGGCTTGGCAGATGTATTGCTGGCGTGCTTTACACGTGCCGTTGCGGCCCGAGGTGACGTCGTTGAGCCCCGCACTACCGCCGGCTTCCCAGATTTGCTGCGCGTAGTTCAGCGACGATTCGTTGGCGGCGAGCGCGAACACCGACGCGATCACCGGTGAAGAGACGCTGGTTCCGCCGATAACGCCCCATCCGCCGGACGGATACGTGTCGTAAATCGCTACGCCGGTGCTTGGGTCGGCCACGGCCGAGACATCGGCTTCCGAACGGAACGGGCATCCTTGATCCGTTTGCCACGCCGGCTTCTTCACTAAGTGCGCGCAACCGCTGCCGGCGCCGCCCCAAGCGGTCTCGCTCCAGCCGCGCGATCCGCCGTCTTTGCGCAGCGACGTGCCGCCGACGCAGACGACGGTTGCATAGTCGCAGGGCGACGAAGCACGATGCCCGCCGTCGCCGGAGCTGGCGGTGATAATCGTGCCGGGATGATCGTAATGCACGTTCGAGCCGCCGCCTCCGCCGCCGCCGTAGGAGTTACTGACGACGTTCGCGCCCATTTTCACCGCGCGGTCGACGGAGAAAGCGAGGCTCTTGAGCCGGTTCGTACTGGCTTCAACCAAAATGATCTTGCAGTTGGGACAGATGGCCGACGCCATGTCGAGGTCGAGCGAGATCTCGCCGGCCCAGCCCGCATCGGGGCGCGGCAGCTTCGTCGGCGATCCGCTCTGACCGACTTTCTGGAAACACTTATTCTTGGTGGTGCAGCCCGGTAACCCGAAATTCGCGCGATACACGGCGAGATCGCTCTCGGCATTCGGGTCGTTGAAGGCGTCGACGATGCCGATGGTCTGGCCTTTTCCCTGCGACGTCGGAAGATTGTAGGCGGACTGCAAATCGCTGGGGCCGTAGCCGCTGACGTGCGGCTGGACGCCGCGCGTCGCCACGATGTCGGTGCGGATCAGGGCATAGCAGCGCGCGTAACCGGGAGCCTGGATTTCCGCGCACGCCGGACGCGTATTCGCGCTCGTGCCGGCGGCATTCATCGTCGTGGCGGATCCGCCGGTTGCCGCGAGCGGCAGCGTTTGATTGGAGGCGCCGCCGGAACAGGCGGCCAGTGCGGCGATGCTCGCGAGAGCGAGCATTCGAGCGTAGCGTGCGGTCAAGGAATACTCTCCTTAGAAAGACGACAGGTCAACCGCGCCAGTGTACCACGCGACACGCGCAAGGTCATTAAGCACGGTTGCCTTGATAACGCGCTCGCGCGGGGATTCGTCGCCGCATCGGGATTTGGGGCGCGCCCGGCCTAGGCGCGATCGACCGTTCCCGCACCCTCGAACCGCCTGCAACGGTTCGCAATCAGGCGAACCGTTCGCTCCAGCGAATTCGGCCGGTGAGCTGCATGACGACGAAGAGCGTGACGATCGCGCCGACGGTGATCGTCAAGCCGCTCCAGCCTTCGTTGAATAGCGCGTAGGAGAACAGCACGAGGTACACGAGTTGGGCGAGGGCGCTTTCGACGGCGGCGAAACGCCAGCCGACGACGAGCCGCAGGTAGGTGATCGTTAGTCCCATCGAAACCAGCGAACAAATCGCGAAGGCCGCTTCGAGCGCGATCCGGTCGACCAGATAGGCAAACAACAGGTGGAACGCAAAGAATGCGCACGCTAAGAAGAAATAGTTGACCGGGTGTAAGTCGATGCCGCGCAGCGTCGTGATCAGCAGCATCACGAAGAAATAAAAGAGCAATGCCACCGGCGCCCAAAATGTGATCCGTTGCGCGAGCGGCCCGGGCTGGAGCGGATAGGGGAATGCCATGCCGATTCCCTCGCCGGTGACGAGCGACGCGTACCGCCAATCCAGCTGCCAGCCGTTTCCAGTCCGCTGCTCGGCTGTCGGGAGGAGCGTTTGCGGTGGAAAGTCGATCGCGTCGAAGTTGGTCGTCATCGTGAGGCCAAAATCGCGCACGGACTGCACCGTGCTGCCGAACGAATACGTCCACGATTCCATTCCTCGGGAGCGATAACCGACGTCGACGGACGTTTCTTTGCCGGGCGCGAGATCGAAGCTGACGACGCCTTGGCTAAGATCGTCGGATCCCGCGAGGCGTCGACCGCCAACCGAACTGGTGAAATCGGTGTATGTTCCATTATTGGAGGGGAACGCGAAACGCAGCGTCAGGCGACGGCCGAGAGTATCGTTACGCACGATGTAGCGCGCCTGAAAGCGAACGTCGTACAGGTTGTACCAAAGCAGGCCTTTGCGCCGCTGCTCGAGGTTAAGGTTGACGGAGATTCGGCTGCTCCGCAACGCAACGGCAACGATCTCGTAGCCGCGTTCGACCCGCTTACGATCCTTGTTGTAGGTCTCGACGGCCACTCGCGCGCTGACCTGCGGCGCCGTTTGCGCTTGCGAGGATCCCCATTGCGCCGTCAGCTTTTGGGTTTGGCTTGAGTCGGAGTCGGCCGTTCGACTAACCAGCGTCGCGCCGAGTATCACCCAAGCGATTCCGCTGCAACCGAAGATGAACGCAATCGCGACGAGCCGCTTCAACATTCTAAAAAGAGCCTCCGATGTGGGAGTTTCTATTCTTTGCATTGCAAAGTTATATACTTTGTATCACAAAGTAATGCCTCGGTGCAAGTGCCCCTCGACTGCGCGCCTTCGGCGCTCCGCTCGGGATGACAGGAGGCGGAAGCGGCGCTTTGGGTGCGCTCGGGATGATGGGGGGGTTACTTGGGTTTGGCGATGGCTATGTTGGAGTGTTGGTCGACGCGGACTGGGCCGTCGGTGGCGAAGTGTTCGAGGGCGCGGCGAGCTTCGCGTTCGAACGCGACGATCGCGTCGGGGCCTTGGAGCGCGATGACGGGCCAAAACGGCGTTCCGCGAATTGCCATGAGTGCCAAATCGATGCTGTCAAAGACGACGGGCACCGTTCGTTCGAAGACGGTGACGTCGCGGAAGTCGGCGGCTTCAAGATCGCGCTGCAAGTCGTCGAACGAGCCGTAGGCGAACACGGCGCGCGAGAAAACGTCGGCGTCGACGATCCCCGCCCGCTTGCCGGCGTCGCGCAGCGTCGTGAACAGTCGAGCGCCATCGGACGGGCGAAACACTGCAACGCCAAGGCGGCCGCCGACCTTTACGACGCGCCGCATTTCGGTCAGCGCGGCGACTTGATTGGGGAAAAACTGCAAGCCTTGCTGGCAGGCGACCGCGTCGAACGACGCGGCCGGAAAGGGCATCGCGGCTGCCGCCGCTTGCGCGTAGGCGATCGCCGGAAAGCCGGCTTCATTTGGCTTCGCACGAGCCACCGCAATCATTTCGGAACTAACGTCGCAGGCGGTGACGCTTCCGGCGGCTCCAACGCGCCGGGCACCCAATCGGGCGACGACGCCGGGACCGCAGGCGACGTCGAGAAACGCCTCACCGGGTGCGAGTGCGATGGCATCGAGCAGCACTTCGGCCATCGGTTCGAACAACGGCGTGACCAGGAACCGGTCGTACGCTTCGGCCCCGCTGCCGACGAACTGAAAATCCGCCTGTCCCGCCACCAGTCACCTCGAGCGTCTGTTATAACCGAGCGCAAGCGTTCGGCTTTCGCACGGTCGTCCCCGCCAACGCGAGACGAGGGACCGGTCGCGCGCAAGACGCACGCCACGGTCGGGTCGCTCATCGGGATGAACAAACGGGACGGCGGTAACCCTAGTTACTAAATTGTGAAAGTGCGACGGAAATTTCGGCTTGCGACGTCGCCGGCTTTCCCAGCGTTACTAACGCAGACCGTCCCGGAGAAGGGAAACGCCCGGCCGGCGGTAGAGGACGATGATGCTATGAATAGGCGGCTTTTGCCGGCGATTACGCTCGCCGTGAGTTTCATTACGAGCGCGTGTTCGCTCGCCCCACAATCGGGATCCATGCCGGCAGTGCGTCCGGAGTTGCGGCTGCGAGCCGCCAGCACGGGCGCCGGGAAGATCACGCATATCGTTTATATCGTTCAAGAAAACCGAAGCTTCGACGACATGTTTCAGGGCTATCCAGGCGCCGACACCGCCTCGAGCGGCAAAGATTCGCACGGCCACACGATCCAACTCAGACCGGTTAGCCTCAAGTTTACGTACGATCTCGACCACTCGGTCAGCGGTATGATCGCGGCGTGCGACGGCACCGGCAAACTGCCCGGAACCCATTGCCGGATGGACGGCTTCAATAAGGAAGCCGCGTTCGGCGATCCCAAGAAGAATCCGCAGTACGTCTTTGTGCCGCACAACGAATCGAAGCCGCTGTTCGATATCGCCCACGAATTCGTGCTTGCCGATCGCATGTTCCAGTCGCAGCTGGACGAGAGCTTCGTGGCCCATCAATACATCATCGCGGCACAGGCGCAAGCCAGCGTCAACGTTCCCACCCGGCTTTGGGGTTGTCCCGGCGGTCCGGATTCGATGGTCGAGACGCTTACCCCGCAGCGCACGTTCGGTCCATTGCAGCAGGCGTGTTTTGATTACACAACGCTGGGTGACGAACTCGACGACGCGGGACTCAGTTGGCGCTTCTATACCAGCAAGTTCGATCGCCCGTTAGGCGGCTACTGGTCGTCGTATCAGGCGATCAATCATATCTATAACGGGCCCGACTGGGCCAAAGACGTGATCACGCCGCAGAAGAAATTTCTCAACGACGTCGCCAAAGGAAAGCTCGCGAGCTTCACGTGGATCACCCCGTTTTGCACGAACTCCGATCATCCGGCGTGCGGCGGCGGACACGGACCCTCGTGGGTAACGGCGCTGGTCAATGCGATCGGCCAAAGCCAGTACTGGGACTCGACGGCGGTCTTCGTGCAATGGGACGACTGGGGCGGCCATTACGATCACGTTCCGCCGCCGCACAAAGGCTTCGACGGACTCGGTTTCCGGGTGCCGTTGATCGTAATCTCGCCGTACGCGAAGCAAAACTACGTCTCACACACGCAGTACGAGACGGCCAGCGTGCTACGCTTCGCAGAAGATCTCTTCGGCCTGCCGCAGTTGTCGGACGCGGACAAACGCGCGACCTCGCCGGCCGGCGACTGCTTCGACTTCACGCAGAAGCCCCGCAAGCTCGTTCCGATTCAAGCCCCCGAAAAGGCGCAATTCTTTATGACGCAGCCTTACGACGACCGCATGCCCGACACGGATTTCTGACGACCTTTGTATTAAGAGGTTGACACAAGCCGGCGTTTGTAATAGGCTATTGGTACAATGCATATCGACGCTATGGGGCCCGACCCCGCCGCTCGTCTCCTCACGGCCGGGATGCTGCTCGCCTTGGGGATCGGACAGATCGTCTGGCCCCGCTGTTTTGCCGACATCGGAATGTACTTCCGGTACGCACGCCGCGGCCTTTCACCCGAAATGTGGGAGCGCGTGCAGCGCGGGTTGCAAGCGCGCCGTGAGGCCGAAGGCATTTCGCTCAATCGAATGCGCTTCGTCGGCTCGCTCGGCATTTTGCTCGCGACGCTCGAGTTCGTTCCAGTTATTCCGTTTGCGTTTCCGTACGCTGCCTTCTGCCTCATCGTAGCCGCATCGGTGGTCGCCGCCTACGTGCAAGTGCGCCGCGCGACCGAACGCCGAGTCGCGCCGCTGGTCCGGCGTTCCCCGCTCGACGCCCTGCCGCCGGCGGTGATCGTTGCAACCGTTGTTTGTTTGGCCGGGACGCTGATCTTCGCAACCTACCCCGTTTACCGCTTTGCGGCGCTGGCCGTAGCCGCGTCAGGGTTCGTTCTCCTCGCGATCGCGTGGCGCATCGCGGCCTCGCCGGCGCTGCTGCTCGGGAACGATCCGAAGATCGAATATGCAATCGACGAGCGCGTCCGGATCTGTCGCGCCACCAACGTCGCGTTTCTGGCCTGCGGGCCGGCCACGATCCTCACGATGTTGGACTCCCGCCACTTGCCTGCCGACCTGGCGTTCTATGGGATTGTCGCGCAGATCGTGTGGGTCGCGTTCTTCGTCGCGCTTATCGTCAGCCTGATGCCGCTGCGGAGGCAGCTCACCCTCGCATGAGCGCAAGTTCCTACTTAGTCGTCGACGCCGAGCTTGGAGCGCCTCCGTACGTCCAAGTGAAGGAACAAGTGCGCGCGGCGATCGAGCGCGGCGAACTCGTCCCGGGCGCGACGCTCCCGACCGTCCGGCAACTCGCCGGCGATCTTGGGATCGCCCCCAACACGGTCGCGCGCGCCTACGCCGATTTGCAGCAAGAAGGATGGCTCGTCAGCGATGGCCGGCGCGGCACGCGGGTTGCCGGCGAGCTTCCGCAGCTCGACCGCCGCGGACGAACCCGGACGTTGCGGCAGAGCCTCGAACGGTTCGTCGACGCACTGGTGCACCGAGGTTACACGCGCGGCGAAATCGCGGTCGAGATCGCGCGGTTTTTGTGACCTTCTCGATCGTCGCGCTAGCGGCGCGCTTGCTCGCAATGTCGGCGCTCGCGCTCGGTGCAACTCCGATCGCCAGCACGTCGCCGGAAGTCACTGCTTCGGCCGTCGCGCACGTGCACTTCTCGCTGGCGGCCTGCTCGTCGTTGGCGGGGAAGCACCTCCGCTCGGCGGACGTTTCCTACTCGTTCGCACCGATCACCGGCGACGGGCACGCGGCCGCGGATCGGACCGACGCTGCGGCGGCGATTAAAGGAACGGCACCCTGGCCGAACCCGGCGACGTCGCCGCTGCAGTTTGACGTGACGCTGCCGCCCGGGTTCTACCGCTACGCGGTCGACGACACCAACGGCGGCGCGCCGGCAAGCGGAGGCGGGGTCGTCTGCCAGTATCAGTTATATCTGGCCGCACTGCCGGGGAAAGATCGCACGATCACCGATACGATGTACAACGGCGCCGGCGAGCCGATCACGCCGGTGCTGCTGGCCGGTACGCTGCCGCCGAACGTCTCGGCATTTCTCGTGCGTTACGACGGATCGCCGGCGTGCGGAACGCCGACGGCATCGCTCGTTCGACACCAGTTGCTCGATTCGCAAGTACAGTCGGCGGCATATTACGGATACGATACGAAACTCACCGCGAAAGACGGCAACCGCGGCGTCGCCTTCGGGCTCGAGCTGGGTTGGCCGAACGACGAGCGGCGCGTGCTACGGATCCTCGCCGACTATCCGAAAACCATCGTATCGGGTGCCCCGACCTTCGTCCGGTTCGATATTACACCTGACGTCGAGAAGCGCGCGCTCGCGCAGCCGGCGGATAAACTCAGCTGCTGAATCCGGGTGAAACCGGCAGCGCTTCCATTTCCCGCGGCTCGAATTTCTCGAGGCCGCCGTGGTACGTGCGGCCCATCCCGACGAACGATTCTCGCGCGTCGTTGAGATATGCGACCAGCGCGCGAAGCCGGGCTGCAGACATCGGGACTCGCGGCCACAGGCCGTGCACGACGTTAATCGTCGCAAGCCCGTCGGGATTCAGCGCGAAACGCGGCGCCTGCCGCGCCATGTAGCTGGCGACGATAGGGGGCGTTTGCGGCTTGATCGCCCACCACGCCGACCGCGCGCGCGCAACGTAGCGCTCGCAAATCGCCCCCCGCTCACCGCCAGCCGTCTCGCCCGTACGCAGATAGTCGTCGAGACGACGGTGCTTCCTCCGGTCGACCTCTGCCGGCAAGTCGAGAACGACGAGCCGCTCCGGCCGATCGCGAACGACGCCGTCGCTCCGAAGGATTTCCCGCGCCGAAGTGATCGCCGGCCGGCACCATCGCTCGATCCCCAGCGCCCGCGCGCGTTCGCGCGACATCACGAAGAACGCGTTGGCACCGGTCACCTGTCCGCGCGAAACTCTGACGATCGAACCTAACGGTACGGCGCTTTCCGGCGAACGTTGCCGACGGTTCATCAAGGGCGACCAACGCTTCGCCGATTCGAGTTCGATGCGCGCCACCGGGTGGCCGTTGCCGCCGAGACCGCCGGGCAAACGCGGCTCGCGTGAAACCGAGAAAATCAACTGCTCCGGACGGTTACCAACTTCGAAGTAGGCGAGGGCGGCGGTCGTCATCGCTTCTTCGAACGTCACCGCGTCGGGTGCGATGAGGTGGACGCCCGAACCGCCCAATCCGTCGAGCATAAGGCCGCGCACGATGCTGCCGTAGTTCACGTCCAGCCACTCGGCGCTGGTCACGAAGCAGCCGACGTCCCCAGCGGCTGCGATCGAGGCCGTCGACAGAAAGAAGTGAGCGTGCAGGCCGGCGAGTTTCGAGAGCCGATGTCCTAAGCGAGTGGCGAGTTGCGCGGCGCGCTCTTTAGCGGCGCGGTCGAGTGCGTGGTGGCGCACGTAAGGCGGATTGCCGATAAACGCGGTCTTCCCGGCGAATCGCGCCAGCCGAAAGCGCGTGTAGTCGGCGTGTACGACGGTCGCGCGACGCGCTTTGAGGGCTCGCAGCATCGCGCGCGTCATCAACGTAGCCAGCGGATCGAGATCGATCGCGATCGTTTCGACCTTCGGATCGGCGATCGCGACCGCTTGGATGAAGCGACCGCTGCCGCAACCGGGATCCACGACGCGCCCCGGCGCGCGATCGAGAATCCAGCGCACCATCGGCGTCACGATTGACGACGGCGTATAGAACGCGCCGGAGCAGCGCCGTTCGAGCGGCGAGCGCAGCATCGCAAAGGTCTCGCCGAGCGGATCGCATCCGGCGATCAGCGCGTCGCGCAACTCCGACAGCAGCGGCGCGGGCGTCTTTGAAAGCACCTGCGCCTTTTCGGCTAGCCGTAATTCGGATTTGGAAAGCGGGCCGCCGATCCCGGCGGCTCCAAGGTCGAGCGCTGCTCGGATTAACCGGCCTTCGTCGAGCAGCGCTTTCATTTGCTCGATTTTATTTGCGGTTGCGGTGATTGCTTCCCGGGCCCTTCGGCGCGGAGCTTGTGTCGAGCGGAGCGCCGAAAGGCGCGGAGTCGAGGTGCTCAGTCCTTCGACTGCGCCTTCCTTCGGAAGGCTCCGCTCTGTCCTTCGACTGCGCGCCTTCGGCGCTCCGCTCAGGATGACAGGGGCGGAAGCGCGCCTTCGGCGCGGAGCTTGTGCCGAGCGGAGCGCCCGCAGGCGCGGAGTCGAGGCGCTCTGTCCTTCGACTGCGCCTTCCTTACGGAAGGCTCCGCCCTGTCCTTCGACTGCGCGCCTGCGGCGCTCCGCTCTGGATGACAGGGGGGGCTTTACAGGGGAGCGGTAGATTGAATGCGTAGTCGGGGTGACGGAGGGAGCGAATGCGGAGCGCTTTGGTCATCGGCGCCCACCCGGACGATGCCGAGCTCATGGTCGGCGGAATCATCGCGCTCTTGGCCGATCAAGGCGTCCGCGTCACCGTCGCGCTCTTCACGACGGCGGCCGAAGTTCCGTCGGCGGCACCGCGCCGGAAACAGGCCGCGCACGAGGCCGCGGCCATTCTGGGGCACGATCTGCTCTGGATCGAGGAGGGCCGTTACGACCACGTGGTCGACATGCCCGAGCCGCGCTGCGTGGGTTCGATCGACCGCCTCTTGCGAGAGCGACGGCCCGACCTCGTGCTGAGCCACGGAACGTTCGACTCGCACTGCGATCACGCCCAGCTCGGGCGTTGCGTGATCGCGGCGACACGACAGTCCGGCGCGCAATTCTTTGCATTCGGTCCCAGTGAGTACCGCGCCCAGCCAGTTCATTCGTTCGTCCCCAATACGTTCGTCGACGTCTCGGCGTACATGGATCGGAAGCGAGCGGCAATCGAATGCTATAACTACGATGGTGCGCCGTATCACGAACTCCGCGCGGACGAAGTCGCGATGTTGAACCGCGCCGATGGGATTCGCTGCGGTGCCGAGTTCGCCGAAACGCTGCAGGTGGTGCGCCAGTTTGGAATTCCGCGCGCACCGATTGGAATGCCGGGCGCGTCGCTGACGACGGCCGACTCGGCTTAGGGCGGCAGCAGCGGCGGTGGCGCGTCGGGCAGCCGCATGCTGAGGCCCGCGAGCGCGCCGCGGACGAAAGCCAACGACGTTCGCAGGTGCGCGCGACTTTCGATCGCGCAAATCCCCGCGTAGACCGCAACGGTTAGCGGTAAGAACACCGCGAAGAAGGCCAGCCGTTGCGACCGGGTCGCATGGCGGCGAGCCAGCAGGACGCGCGCGCGTGCGTGATAGTACGCCCGGTCGGGGTCGTCGACGCAGTAGTCGCCGGATCCCACCAGCGGCCGGTTCCTCGGCACGGGCGTTTTGTGCCATTCGCGCGCGCCGCGCACGACGTAGGAACGAAAGCCGACCTTCGCGGCCCGAAATGAAAAGTCGGGCTCTTCGTGGTGAAACGGGAACGTCGCGACGTCTTGACCCCCGATCAGCGAGAGCACGCTGCGCCGCACCAGGTAGCAGTTCGGGACGCACGCCGTTTCGACGATCGGATAGCGCGGCAACTCTTTCGCGAACCACGTAAAGCCGGTCAGCATGTTTAGGTCGCAGCCGGCAAACCAGACGCGCTCGGGCGCGTCGTAGTAGTACATCACCGGCGCGGCCAGCGCCGCGTCGGGAAGGTCCGTCATCGCGTCGACCAGCGCGCCCAGACAGTCGGGATCGATCACGTTGTCGTCGGCGCTTACATAGACGAACTCGCTGGAAGCCGCCACGATGCCTTGGTTGACCGCGTACGATCCCATGAAGTTTTGTGCGTTCGCAAGCACGCGCACGTTGGGAAACTCGCGCACGAGCATGGCGACCGTATCGTCGCGCGAGGCGTTGTCAACCACGATGATTTCATCCGGAACGCGCGTTCCACGATACGCCGATTCGAGCAGCGCCTTGACCTGCGCGCACCGATCGTGCGAGATGACGACGAAGCTGACGGCCGGCGCGCTCACTGCGCCCGCCGCGATCGAGCCAACACCAATCCGATGCCCGTCAGGGCCGATAGGCCCAGAAACAGCGTGACCGCGATGCCGAGCGTCAGCGCCTTCTGCGGTCCGAAGGAAATGAAGACGTCGCCGGCGCCCGGATGCGGCACGAGCCAACCGTTGGCGTAGCCGTTGACGAGCACGTGGGCTAACGTAATACCGTCTTGGCTGGCGCTCCAGCGCTCGTCGTACGAGTCCGAAAAGACGAGCAGCGTCCCGGCGGTCGCGACGCGCAGCGTGCCCGCTCCCTCGGCCACAACGCGCGCAGACCCGACGGAACGGCGTGCCGGCGGAGCGAGCCGCGCGATCGCCAGGATGAGCGAACGAACGCCGACGTCCTGCGTGCGCATCGGCGGAGGAACGCGACAGTAGCGCAACTCCAACGTGTGCGTCCCGGTGCGCAGGGGCACGCGCGTCAAGCGGACGAGCCGTTCGGTAACGTTGCCTGGCAAGTCGCTGCGCGAACACGAACTGCGACGTCCGTCGACCGAGACTTGCAGGGAGAGCGGCCGGACACCCTGTTGAACGTGCGCGACGACGTCGTAGATCCCCGCGTGAAGGATCCGCGCTTTGGCGTACACCGGAGCGCCACCGGGCATCGCTTCGAAGAGCACGTGTTCGCGGTCGCCGCCGAAGTAGTACTGGTCCCAAAGGTTCCGCGAGACGGCGAGATAAGGGACGGAAATCGAGTGCTGCGGACGGTCGATCCAGTGAAACGAACCGAACGCCATTTCGCCATCGCGTAACTGCACGTTTCGCGACGCGAACCGTAGGTAGCGAATGCGATCCATCCGCGGCCGGCCGATGCGTCCGAATCGGCGAAAGTTCAAAGCCACGTCCTGGACGCGCCCGCTGAAGTCTACGTTGGCGAGATAGTAATTGCCGGCATCGGGTGCGAACAGCTGCACCCAAACGCGGCGCCACGTACTCGACGACATCCGAAACGTGATGCCGGTGGCGCGAGCCGGCACCGGTGGGAGCTTGAGCATCTCGACGTCCCCGACGCCGGCCGGGATGGTCGCAACGAAACCGTCGGCACCATCCGACGCGATCGCGACGTTGGCGCGTGGGCGCCCCAGCGCGATTCCAGCCTGGGGAGTCGACTGAAAGTTCACCGCCGGCAAGATCTCCTCGGAACGCTCGAACGGCGGCGCGACGACGGTGGCCGGACGCGCGCACCGCGCCGCCGCGCCGGCTAAGGCCAGCACATCGTACGGATCGGCCGACCGAGGGACGCCAAAGATGCAGTCGGGCGCGTACGCGCGCGGTACGGGATGCTTGAAACGCCAAATCGAACGATCGTCGAGCGTTTGCTCGCGGACGGCGATCCCGGTTCGCGTTAACGCTCGTTCGAGCGACGGACGTGCGTCAGCAATGCCGATCCGGACGCCCGACCCCGGTGCGCCGATATCGTGGACGACTATGCGATTGACGCCGGCCATCTGCAGCAACATCGTTTGCGTTCGCGCCCCGGCGCCGTCGGGAACCAGTTCGTCGAGCGCCATCAGGAGGTGTTGCGTGCGGTCGTACGGCGTCCACTTCGCACTCGCACCCATCGTCATGGCCGGAAGGAAGCGGATTTGCGGCTCGTCGCCGCTTTCGAAATGGTAGTCGAAGATCCCAGGATGGTAGTAGAAACTCTCCGCGTTGGGCACGTAGAGGGTTCGGTACTGCGCGTTGTCCGGCGCACTCGCCGCGGCCACCGTCGCCCGCTCGCCGGCCGTTTCACGGAACGGCCCGATCAATCCGAAGAAGTTGCTGCGAAAGAAAAAGCCCTGGCCGTACGCGAGAAAAATGGCCAGCCCGGCGACCAGCGATCCCGCGAAAAACCGTCCCGGAATGACGCGCGCCGATAGGTAGACCATCATGGGAAAGACCAGCGCCACCACAAACATTAGGTGCTGCGGCGTGCGGAGAAAGAGACTGTACGGCAAGAGCGCCTTGAAAATCGCGATGATGGCGGGACCGACGACCGGATTTCCGCCGAGCGGGAGCAAGGCGGTCAACCCGAACAGGCCGGCGAGGATCGCGAGCAGCAGGGACGGCCGCTTGACCAAGGCGACGATGCAGAGAGCGACTAGGACGGCGTACGCGACGAAAAAGGCGGCCGCGCCGCGACCCAGCGCGCGCAAATAGAAGTCGCCGGGAAACGCAACCGTCGTCAGCGTCAGCAGCGGGTTCGAGAACTGCTCGAACGTGGCGAAAGCGCGGTCGACCGAAGCGGTCTGCACGACCGTATGCACGGAATCGCCCGCGAGCAACGCGGGCAGAATCCAAAAAGCCGAGAGCGCGACGGCCGTCGCGGTCAGCACCGCAAGGCGCAGGACGGATTTCGGCGACCAGCGCTGCACCAGACACACCGTCCACATGATGCCCGTCGTGAAGGCGAAGACTTGTGCCGACGCAACCACGACCGCCATCAACAGCGACGAGCCCAGCGCGTAGGCGAGCCAAACGCGGCGGGAAGCCAGGACCGAATGCAGCGCCAAGCCGATCGCAAACGGGCTGAGCGCGTCGCCGATCACGGCACTCTGATCGCCGGCAATGATTTGATTGTAGGTAAAGGGCGCAAGCGCATAGAGCAAGCGGCCAAACGTGGCGTAGGCGCCGTCGCGGGCGTCGGACCGGCCGGGCGTCAACGCGAGCAGCAGAAAACGCATTCCTATCCCCGAGCCGAAAATCCCGAAAAATAGCAGCGACTTGGTGACGAAAGCGCCGTTGAGACCGACGAAGCCCGGAGCGCCGAACAGAAAGCTGGTCAGCGTCGTCGAGTAATGAAACGTTACGTACGATCCGAAGTCGAAGTCTTGCCAGGCCAGGCCGGCCGTCGACGAAAAGCGTCGCAGCTCGGCCGGATCGGAAGGGATGAGCCAGTCCCAGTGATGGCCGAGAGTTCCCGGCACGAGCAATACGCCGGCGATGGCACAGGTCGCGACGACCGCATAGAGGGCAATCGCGACGTCCCAGCGCGAGAGTAAGCGGCTAGCCACTACGGACGCGCTACGAAAGGCGCACCGCCGTTCCGGTCGTCGCGGACTGCGACAGGGCCTCCAGAATGCGGACGATGTCGACGCCGAAGTCGAACGGCGCGCGAATCCGTTCCCCCGACCGGACCACAGCGACGAAATGACGGATCTGCTCGGTGAGCGCGGGAACGCTCGAGCACGGCACCGCGACGCCGCGTCGCCCGGCGAGATCGACCGGCGGCCCGGCGTAGCACAATAGCTTCGTCTCGGCGTCGTCGTCGAACCAAAGTGCTTCCGACGCGCCGACGACGGTTACCAACCGTTCCCGCCGCGGGTAATCCCACGAAACGCGCAGCTCGCCGATCAAACCTCCCGGAAACTCCAGGACGGCAAATGCCGCATCGGCGAGATCGGCGCGAAAAAATGCGCTGTAGGCGCAGAACACGCGTTCCGGAAGCGCTCCCGCGAACGCAACGAACATGGCCAGATCGTTCGGCGCCAGATCCCAGAGGGCGTCGACGTCGGGGCGATCCTCACTCGACGCGAGGCGCGTGAACGCGCGCGAGGCGCTCATGAAGCGCAGGCGGCCGGTCTTTCCAGAGCGGATCCGTTCCAAGATCTCGACCACGACCGGATGAAAGAGATAGACGTGTCCCGACACCGCCGCGATGCCGGCGGTGCGCGCCACGGCGGCCAACTCTCGAGCCTCCACAACCGTCGTCGCCAACGGCTTTTCTACCAAAACGGGCTTCCGCGCGGCGATCGCCGCACGCGCGACGGCGGCGTGCTGCTGCGGCGGCGCGGCAACGATGACGGCGTCGCAGTCGGGAGCGGCGAGCAGTTCGTGCAGATCGGCCGTAAGACGCACGTTGGGGTGCAACGCCCGCGCCCGCTCGCGGGCTTGCGCGAACGTATCGGCGCACCACGCGAGCACGACGTCGTCCATAGCGGCAATCGTCGCCGCGTAGTTCTTACCCCAATGCCCGCAACCGATGAGGCCGAGCCGGATCGGTTCAGACATGGCTCAAGGCCGGCCGGGCGCAGGTTAGCAGCGCATCGGCGACGCGATCGATTTGCTCCGCCGTGATCTCGGGAAACATCGGTAGCGACAGCACGGTTTTGCAGGCCGCCTCGGACTGGGGGAAACGGCCTTCGGGCGCACCGAGATCGGCATACGCCGGCTGCAAGTGAATCGGCGTCGGATGATTGATGCCGGTGTGAATGCCGAGCGCCGCCAGATCGGCGATCACCCGCTCGCGCTCGAGCACCGAGACGACGTAATACTGAAAGACGTGCTCGGCGCGCGAACGCGGTGCCGGAAAGCCGGCGTCGAGCAGGCGAGCGTCGTAGCGCGCGGCGGCGGTTCGCCGCAAGGCGTTCCAATCGTCGAGGTGGCGCAACTTCACCCGCAAGACCGCAGCTTGGAGCGTATCGAGACGGCAGTTTTCGCCGACGATCTCGTGGACGTGTTTGCGGCGCTGTCCCAAATCGCGCAGCAAGCGCACGCGCTGCGCGACCGCTTCGTTCGACGTACACACCGCGCCGCCGTCGCCGTACGCGCCCAAGTTCTTGCCGGGATAAAAACTGAACGCCGCAACGTCGCCGAACGAACCGAGCGGCGCCCCGGCGTACGTTCCACCGTGCGCCTGGCTCGCATCCTCGATCACGAATAGTCCCCGAGACCGCGCGAGCGCGAGGATTTCGCTCAGATCGGCCGCCTGCCCGTACAAATGCACGGCCATGATCGCCTTGGTCCGCGACGTGATCGCCGCCTCGATCTGCGCGACGTCGATCAAGTGATCTTCTTTCGAATCGACGAGGACGACTCGAGCCCCCACATGCGAAACGGCGAAGGCGCACGCGATGAGGTGTTCGCCGGCAGAATCACCTCGTCGCCGGGACCGATGCCCAAGGCTTGCATTCCGAGTTTCAGGGCGCTGGTACCCGAGGCGACGCCGACGCACTGCGACGTCCCCGTGTAACGCGCGAACTCGCGCTCGAAGGCCGCGACGTCCTCGCCCATGACGAACGCCGCGCTCGTCAGAACGCCATCGAGCGCGGCCGCCACTTCGGCGCGAATTCCCGCATACTGCATCTTGAGATCGATGAGCGGAATCGTCGGTGAGTCGTTCATTCGTTGATCGCTTCCGGATGCGCGTACGTCGTTTCGGGCTGGCCGCGAAGAATGGCGTCGACCGCCTCGACGCCTTGCATGAAGCTATGGTCTTGATTGGAGACTTCGTATTTCCATCCGCCAAATCGTCCGCGGCTGAACACGCCGAATTCGCCGAGTTCGGTTTGAATCTGATGTAAGACGCGGTCGCGCCCGAGAAATGGAACCGGGTAACCATGCCGCATTTCAGCCTTCCAGCGGGACACGATGTGGCGGCGGTTTTTTAGGATTTTTAGTTCGACGAGCTTGGTTTCGATCGCGGCGGCCGCCGACTCGAGTTCGAACGGCGTCGTGCCTGCATCGCTGACCTCGCAGAGGAGCGACCAGTAGTCGCCGGAGGGAACGCTACCGGGAGAAAAGTTTCCGGGAAGGCAAATGCGCCAACACGGAATGTCGGACAAGGGAATATGGAAAGAGTGGACGTTCGCAAGCAGTTCAGGCGGCGCTCCCCGAATTCCCAAACCGATGAAATATGCTTGCGAGAACTGTAATTCCGGAACGAGTTCGCGCGACCCGTTGACGCCGACGCACATGCCTAAGAGCGAGTCGAGCGGCATGCTCGAAATGACGTGCTCGTAACCGATCGTTTCGCGATTGTCGAGGACGAGCACCTTGGCTCGGAGGTCGACCGCGACGACGCGGCGGCCGCTCACCATCCGTTCGGCGGGTAGCCGGCGGGCGAGATTTCTCCAGATGGCGCCCGAACCGCCGCGCTTGGGATAATGAATGCGCGCGCCGGACGTCCAACCGGCGTTGTCGCGCCGGGTGACGAGGCTGCGAAGAACGGGGCCGATGGCGGCGTTGGCCAAGTTGGGGGTGGCCGACCCGCTGCGCTGACCGGTCCAGCAGGTGTCGAGCGAGCGCGGTTCGCGGGCCCACATCTTGCGATTGATCGGACCGAGCACGAGGTCGGTAAGACCGTTGCCGAAAGCCTGACGTAAGTGGCTTTCGAGATCGCGACACGGCTTGGGCGGCGTTTTCGCCGAGAGTAAACCGCGCACTGATGCACCGCACAAGCCTGCCAGCGACGGCAAAAGCTTTCTCAGCGGAAAGTGGTGAATGTTCTGTTGCACGGGATACGGAACGATTCGACCGTCGAGCCACACGCCCCGAACCGGCGCGGACTCGTGCCAGCTCGGAACGAGCGAATCCATCAACCGCGTGAAATTCGAGTAATGGTCGTGCGGATAGAGTACGTGGTTGCCGTAGTCGAAAGTAAAGCCTTCGGGCGTCGTTACCGAAGAAGCGCTTCCCCCAGGCGACGCCTTCTCGTCGATCACCAGGTAATTCGTCACGTCGCCTTGAGAGCGTAGCGCTTCGATCCGCCAAGCCGCTCCAAGCCCGCACGGGCCCGAGCCGACGATCGCTACGTCGACCGAACGCTGCGGCACGCTTAGAGCCCGAGCTCCGAAATTGCCAATACTCGCTTCCAAAACGGGCGAGGTCGTTATCGGGCTTTGTTCTCAACCAAGCGGGCGATTCCCGTTTCCTGTTGGGAGTTCAGTCGTAGAGGCCGCGGAGATACCAGTGCGGGCCTTGGTGATAAATGCGACAGCGCCGGCCGTCTTCGATTACGACGTCGTACTCGTCGCGGGCGAGCGGCTCGCCGGGAAAACCGTCGAGTTCGATCCGCCAGGGACCGGCGCACTCGAGCACGGCTTGCGGCGGATCGCCCACGAAGGCCGGTTCGCCGCGGCGCACCTGCACGGCGATTTCGGCGACCGTCAGCAATCGCAACTGCGGCACGATCGCCTCGCTCAACTCCGGCGCCGGCGGAGCGGCCACGGCAGTGCGCTGCGGCGCTTCGAAGCGGTCGTACTCGAAGCGTTCTTCCAAAACGTGGGCGGGGCGCGTGCGGGCGCGTCGCACGGTCGCACCGAGGACTGCTTCCAAGCGCGCGATCGTGACGGCGACGATTTGCGGATCGAAGTCGTCGCCGGTAATCAACGGCAACGCTTCTCCTCCTTCTTCGAGCCCGCCGGCACGCACGCGCAGACCGACGATTGCTGCGGGAAACGTGACGCCTTCGAGCTTGGCGCGTACGACGTCGAGCATCGCCCGCTCTTGGGCGGTCGGCGACGCCAGCGGAATCTCGAACCGATGGGTGTGCGCGTCTTCCAACTCGAGGTCGAGCGCGAGCGTTCCGGCGCGCTTTCCGCAACGTTCCAAGTCGGTGGCGATACGCGCGAGCAGCATACGCAACGCGAAGAATACTTGCGCTTCGTCGTCGGCGCGGCCTTCGCCAAAGAGCGCCGCTTCGATCGCGACGGCGTGTCCGCGAGGAACGAACGGCGTGCGGTCGATCCCGTTGGCGAGCGCGTGCCAGCGGGCGGCTTGCGGCCCGAAGCGGCGCACGAACGGTCCGTGCGGCAAGCGCGCGAGATCGCCGAGCCGGTCGATTCCCAAAAGACGCAGGCGTTCGGCGGTATCGCGATCGACGTCGACGAGTGCGAGCGGCAGCGGTGCGAGCAGCGCGCGCGCGCGACCGGCGGCGCAAACGGTGCCGTCGTTGAAGTGCGCGGCGGCGCGCGCCGCAATTTTAGTGTCGCCCGCACCCAGCCGCAGTGGAACTTTCAACGGCGCCAGGATCGCGCGGGTACGCGCCATCCATTCCGGCGGCGTTCCGGCGATGCCGCGCATATCGAGAAACGCCAATCCCGGACGAACGTCGTCGACCAGCGGTGAAACGGCATCGAGCGCGTCCAGCAGCTCTTCCCAGAGCGCGCGCGGATGGTCGGGAGCGCTAATGCACAGTAGCATGGGCGTAGTTCTCGAACGCGGAGGAAGGCTCGCGGGTGACGGTGCGTTCGCGTTCGACCGCGCCGTCGAGCGCAGTGGCGGCGCGCACCCGGGCATGGGCAGGGGCGGCGCCGCCGGCGCGCTGGTGCTTGCGCACGCGCATCGATATTTGGTACCCCGAAAACGTGCACCAGAGGCCGCGCGTCCCGTGAAAGATCAGGCGCTCGAGAGCGCAGTCGAGCCGGAGCGTGGCGGCGGCCGCGAGCGGCGCGGCCGCACGCGCGACGACTGCGATCAGTAAGACGCCGGCGCGGTGCGCGAGCGTGGCCAGCCGCGACCAGACCGCCGCCCGCAAATCCGGCGCGCTCATCAGCACGAGGCGGCAGGCGCGCGAGCGCAACAGGATGTCCGCGGCCCGAGCGGTCGCGAGGGCGGTGGTCGCCGGCGCGATCAGTACCCGATCGAGGCGCACGCCGGCGCGAACCAAGCCAGGCGGGTAGAGACCGCCGTCGTCGACGATTGCGGCCAGCGCCCCGCGCGTGACCTGCGCCAAGAGCCGCGCGGCCAGGCTCCACCGTCCGGCGTTGCCTTCCAACGTGACGAGCGCGCCGCGCGGAAAACCGCCGCCTAATGCCCGGTCGAGGGTGGAAATCGCGCTCGGGATCACGGTTTCGGCGGCAAGACGCGGGACCGCACCGGCGCTCTGATTCAGCCCAGCTTTGAGAGCGGCGAAGGCCTCTCGGCGGGCTGGAGACGGCTCGGGAAAGGGTGCGAGCGGCGCCATGGGAGCAACAGCATAGCGAACATATGTTCGTATGTCAAGGAGCTTTGCCCAAGAAAGCCCCTGTGCCTAAAAAAGGCGTAACCTGTCTAAAAACCGACCGGAAGGCTCATGGTCTAGCGCTTCACCTTGGGCTCGAATGGCGAGGCTGGCTTTGCCACGGCGTTAGGTCGGGATCGTTGTGACCAAAGCAGTAATTGGGTGGGTTGCCCTTTACTCCGCGATACATGCAGTAGTCGCTAGTATATTGCTGCTCCAGCGCATCGTA
>DASXDV010000041.1:0-46239 GCA_036490465.1 Candidatus Tumulicola sp.
GAGAGCTTTACGTCGCATCAATACATCATCGCAGGCCAGGCCCAGTCCAGCGTCAACGTGCCGTTTTTGCCGGAATGGGGCTGTAACGGCGGCCACCGGAATTTCGTGCAAACGATCGTGGCGGGCCGGGCGTTCGGGCCGCCACAACGGCCGTGCTTCGACTATTTGACGCTCGGCGACGAACTCGACGCGGCCCACCTGACGTGGCGATTTTACACCAGCCGGATCGCCGATCCGGGCGACGGAGTGTGGTCGGGGTATCAGGCCGTGCGGCACATTCGGTTCGGACCGGATTGGAAAAACGTCGTCACCCCGCAAAAAAGATTCCTGAGCGACGTTGCCGCCGGAACGCTCGAAAACGTCACTTGGATCACGCCGACGTGTGAAGAGTCCGACCATCCGAACTGTGGAGGCGGCTTGGGACCGTCGTGGGTGACCGCGATCGTCGATGCCGTCGGCACGTCGAAGTTCTGGGATTCGACGGCGATCTTCGTGATGTGGGACGACTGGGGCGGTCTCTACGACCACGTGCCGCCGCCGCATCTCGACGACGACGGTTTGGGCTTCCGCGTTCCATTGCTGATCGTCTCGGCCTACGCGAAAAGGAACTACGTATCGCACGTTCGCTACGAGCACGGCAGCATTCTCCGGTTTGCCGAAGATGCGTTCGGTCTGGGGCGCCTTGCGGCCAGCGACGCGCGCGCCAACTCGCCGGCCGAAGATTGTTTCGATTTTGCGAAGCCGCCGCGCAAGTTCGTCCCGATTCGGGCGCCTCGGGACGCCCGGTTCTTCCTCGGCCGCGCCGACGATCTGCGCGCTCCGGACTCCGAATAGCCCGGCGCGGTCGTTAGATGTAGTCGCGCAGCGACGGCCAAATCGACGTGAGACTTCGGGTGGGTCCGGTGCACACCATTATCGGGATGTCGTGCTCGTACGAAATGACCCACGGCGCGTCGAACCGCGCGGCCAGCCGGGCGTTTCGGTAGAGGTGGGCGGCCGCTCCACAGTCGCCGTTGACGTCGATAACGACGTCGCCCGACGCACCGTGCGTTCCCCAAAGCCAGTAGTTATTGTGCCCGGAAATGGCCGGCGGCAGACCGTACGGCTTGCCGAAAAAATCGATTGCCGCGGCTTCACCGTAGTTACTGGCGACGATCGCGGCCCGCGCGCGCCGTTGCGGCGGAAGATCCCGATAGATCTGGGCGACGGTCGCCGCGAGTTCGGGCCATCCATGCATATCGGCGAAGTCCGTCGGCAAGGCGGCCGTTTGATGCCGCTCGGTGGCCATGGTCGACTTGTCGAGGTGCAGCAAGCGCCCGACGAAGGCGGCGTAGTCGACCATCGGACGCTCCCCCAGCACCGGTAGCGAGAACGGCAGAAAGAACAGCCCCGCGGCCACGATCGCGGCCGCGAGCACCGCCCGCACAGCCGGGCGGCCCCGGGTCCAGCGCGCGAACGCCACGCCGCCGGCGGCAATTGGAATCGGATAGACGTCGCCCGGATAGTAGTGCTTTCCGTGCAGTGCGATCATCATTGCGACGAGCAGAACGTATGCATATCCCAAGAAACGCGCCCGGCGGTCGCGCAATAGGACGATCAGCCCGACGATCCAAATCGGAGCGAGGAAGAGATTGGTCAGCAGCAGCTGCTGAAACAAGTAGAGCGCGGGACCGGCGGTGACGTTCTTGCCGTTGGCGCCGTTGCGCAGCAGTTCGATCATCGGGTATCCGTTGTGGGCTTGCCACAGGAAATTCGGTAAAGCGATCGCTGCGGCCAGCGCGGCTCCGGCCAAAAACCAGCGCGAGCCGAGCGCGCGCCGTTGCGGCATCAGCAGCAGGCCGGCGATCAACGCGGCCAGGAAAAATGCGGCGCTGTATTTACTTTCGAGCGCGACGCCGGCTGCGAGGCCGGCCGCGAGCCACGTTCGCGGGTCGGCACCTTTGACGACGCGCAATGCGTACAGCGCGATCAACGGCCACAGCCAAAGCCCGACCATGTCCGGCCCGACTTTCATCCCGAAGCTCATCAGCACGCCGGCGAAGAAGTAGGCGAGGCCGGCCACGATCTGCGCGAATACTCCGCCGCCGAGTTCGATGGCCAGCAGACAAGTAACGTACGCGCCGGCGCCGGCAAAGAGTGCGGGCACCGCCCGCAATGCGATTAACGAGTGCCCGAACGCTTGCGATCCCGCCGCCAGCAGCGGGGCCACCGGGGGTTGATCGACGTATCCCCACGCCGGATGAAATCCGCAAATGATGAAATACAACTCGTCGCGGAAGAATCCGTAGTGTGGGTTCCCGATGAGGTGTGCGCCGAAAACGGCCAGGGCGACGAAGAACGGCGTGCGGCGAATCGACATGGACGTACTCACTACTACGGCAAGACCCGAAATAACACATGGTAGGCATCGAGCGGCACGGGCGCTGCGGTACCGGCGATGCCGGTAACGGCGTGCGGATCGGTCAGGATGAAAACCGGACGCTCGCGCGCCCACGCTCGATACATGCCGGCCATTTCGGGACGCCAACCCGAGACGATCGTTCGGCCGGCGAGCGTCCGATCGGCGTAGGCTCCATAGGCCAGCGACGTCGCGTCCAGCCATCCGTCGACGACGATGACGGCGCCGGTCGGAACGACCGGACGCACCGCTTCGATCACCCACCGTCCGCCTTCTCCGGCGGAGTGCACGAAGAAGTTGCGTTGACCGTACAGCGACGCACCGGCGGCACCCGCCGCGAACAGGCAGAGGATTCCGCGCAGCGCGGCGCCGCGTATCCCGTTCGGCGCCCCGGGCAACACGGCGCCCAGCAGCGGGACGACGAGCCACAGCGCCATCAGACGGTAGCGGCCCACGTCGGCTTCGTTGGAATAGGTCACCGAAAACGCCAGTCCGGCGGTGCAGGCGAGACAGAGAACGAGGGTCGTCCGCCAATCCCGTTTCCACGCGGTGCCTAGGCCGATCGCGGCCAGCGCTACGGCGAAAGCACCGAACTGTTCTTGAACGCCCGTGACGAACGCCCAGAACGCCTGCTGCACGTGCACCGGATTGAGCGACGCGAGCAAGTAATGCGGCGCCTCCGATTCGCTGCCCGAAAGGGCGCGCAGCAAGCCCTGGGGCGTGCTCGGATCGTTGTAGTTCCAGAAGATCCCGCCGGCGGTTCCGCTGAGCGCGGCCGTTGGATCGAGCCCGTGTGCGACGACGTACGCGGATCGCAGCGGAAGATACGCATACCAGAGAAGGCCGCCGAGCGCGAGCATCGCGCCGAATGCCGCTTGCCGCATCGTCGGACGGCGTCGAGCGACCAAACACCCAACGACGAAACCGGGCGCGAGCCACATCGCATTGGGGTGCGCTGCCACGCCGCAGCCGAGCAAGAATCCGGCGGCCGCAAACCACTTGGCGTCGTCGCCTTGCATCCAGCGCACGAACGCGTAAATCGCGAGCGCTTCGCACGTGACGGCGAGATCCTGCGCTTCGGCTCGATTCGCGTGCGACCAGACGTCCGGTGCGAACGCGAACCAGAACGTTGCCAACAACGCGACGGGCCACCACGCACCGAGCCGGCGGGCGACCGCGTACGCCGCCCAGGCGGCAATCGCCATGGCGACGGCACTCATCGCATTCATCCGAAACGCAATCGTATCGAACGGGAGCACATGCGACCACGCGTAACCGAGGATGACGTACAGCGGAAATCCGGTCGGATGCGTAATCCCCAGAATATACGGCACGCCCTGAAGCTCCGCCGTGTCCCACGCTCCGGGCTCGTGCGACGCGCTCGCGACGTACACGGCGGCCGGAATCAAAAACGATGTCAGGCCGCCCGCGAGGCGCCAAGGCGCCGTTCGCGGGAGCCCGCGCATCACGCGAGCGTAGGCAACGGTAACGACGGCCGAGTCGAAAGGTCCGGACGCACCTGGACGTATCCCTCGAGTGCTCGCTCCATCAGTTGCAGGGCGAGGTCGAGCTGCGGGTCTTTGCCGTCGCGATAGTCGTGCGGTGCGATGTCGACGTCGTAGTCGGGATCGGTACCGTAATTCTCTACCCGCCAACCGACGTCGGAGAACCAGAACGAGAACTCGGGCTGGGTCGTCAGCGTGCCATCGACCAGGTGGTGGTACGGATCGATCCCGATGACGCCGCCCCACGTCCGCTTCCCGACTAGCGGGCCGAGCTTGTAGAGCTTGAAGCAGTGGCTGAAGATGTCGCCGTCGGAACCCGCGAATTGATTGGTCATCGCGACGAGCGGGCCGCCCACCGATTCCGGCGGATAGGGAACGAGCGCACCGTAGCGCGGCGCGTCGTAGCCGACGCGTTTACGCGCGAGTTTTTCGAGCAGCAGCGAGGAGACGTGGCCGCCGCGATTGTAGCGGACGTCGACGATCAGCCCGTCGCGATCGAACTCGCTCAAATACCCGCGATGAAACTCCGAGAATCCCCACGGTCCCATGTCGGGAATGTGCAGGTAGCCGACCCGCTCCCCGGTGCGCTGGTGTACGAGCGCACGATTCGCCTCCACCCACGCGCGGTAGCGCAACGCCGCTTCGCTGGCGAGCGCTTTGACCAGCACCGTGCGCTCTTCGTCCTTGCGGGAACGCAGGGTGAGCGAAACGTGCCGGCCCGCCGAGTTCACCAGAAGTTGGTCCGGGGCAAGGTCGGCGGTGAGCCGCTTCGCACCGACCGCAACGACGACGTCGCCGGCGCGAACGGCTAGTCCGGGTTCGGCGAGCGGGGAATCGGTGTCGCGGTTCCAGGAATCGCCGCGATAGATGCGCTCGATCCGGTAGCCTTTGCGTTCCTCGTCCCAAGCGAGATCGGCGCCCAGGAACCCGCGTTGGTACTGTGGCGGTTCGCGATAATCGCCGCCGTACTCGTACGCGTGCGACGTTCCGAGTTCGCCCTGCATCTCCCAGATGAGATCCGAAAGCTCGCCCCGCGTGCGGACCCGCGGAAGCACGGCGCGGTACCGGTCGTACACCCGATCCCAATCGATGTCGCTCATGTCCTCCACCCAGAACTGTTCGGTCTGGAGGCGCCACGCTTCGCGATACATCTGCGCCCACTCGTCGCGCGGAACGATCTCGACGCTCGCGCGGTCGAGGTCGATCCAGCCGCTCTTTCGGCCGGGCTCCGGCGGCGGCTTGGGTTCGTCGCCGTCTTCGGGGAGATCGGCCAGCGCGTCGATCGCGCGCAGGCGCTCTTCCGAACGATAGACGAGGGTGCGCTCGTCGCCGGCCAGGCGAATGTCGTCGCAATCGGTGGCGATCGTCGCGACGCGCTGCTGTTCGAAATCGTATGCCAGCAGCGTGCCGTGGCGTTCGTTGTCGACGTCCTCGCGCCGCGACGGTTTGATGCCTTTGACGGGAAAGCGCGTGAAGAGCACCCGTTCGCGTACTGCCACCAGCCGATCGTACTCGCCCTCGTCCACCGGGAAGCCGAGTACCCGCCCGCAGATGCCGTCGAAGTCGATTTCGACGTCGACCGGTTTCGCCGGCTTCTTCCGGTCGTCGCGATCGTGGTCGTGGTCGCGATGGATGGGCTTGGGCGGGGGAACGAACGGCGAAGGCACGTCGTCGCGGAGGGTGACGACGAACGGACGGCTGGCTTGCGGAAAACTCAACTCGAACTGCAGCGCATCGTATACCGGGTTGAAGTCGCGAGTCGAAATGAAGTACAAGTACTTCCCGTCGGGATCCCACGCCGGCGAGCGATCGACCCGCAACGGCGACGTCACGTCGTGAACCTTACCCGACTTCACTTTGACGACTCGGACGATCGAGGCGCCTTCGGACGGCCACCACACGTACGCGACGAACCGGCCATCCGGCGAGAACGCGAGGTCGACGATCCGATGGGCGGGGCAGCGATCGAGGATGCGGACGTTCCCGTCGTCGAGATCGAGGACGCACAGTTCGTGGCGGTGGTTGGCGAAAGCAACGACGTCGGCTGTCGGCGAACACTTCAGATCCGTTACCCGGCCGATGTCTCCCGAGGTCGCGAATTGCGGCGCCTCGGCTCCATCCGCGCGATGCACGGCGATCTGCTCGTAGCCGTTGACGTCGGTCACGCACGCGAAGCGCTTGCCGTCGAAGGTCCACTCCGCCAGCCGCGCGCGGGAAGCGCTCCCGGCGCCGTGGTGGACCGAAGCGCCGTCGAAAAACGGCATCGTGAACGGCTGGCCGCGCGAAACGAACGCTAGACCGGTTCCGTCCGGGTGGGGGGCAAAGTCCTCGAGTAAAACCGAGGCGTCCTCGAATCGGCGCACCGTCTGCGGCGCGGGCGAGTGCGTTTCGATCGGCACTTTCGCGAGCCGGTCGCCGGCAACGTCGTAGCACGAAAGTTCGCCGCCGGCCGAATATACGATCCGCTCGCCGTCGGTCGACGGGAAGCGGACGTAATATTCCGCTTCGTTGCTGTGACGGCGCACGTCGCTTGCGTCGAGCGCGCAGGAATAGACGTTCCCGATTCCTTCGTGATCGGCCAAAAAGTAGATGCGGTCGCCGATCGGCATCGGCCAGGTCGGGTTCCCATCGGGGAGCGCTAGCCGGACGAATTCGTCGCTTCCGGCGTGGGCGATCCAAATCTCCCCGGCGGTCCCGCCGCGGTACCGTTTCCAGCGCGCCGGATCGGTGGCGTTGCGTCCGATTGCGATCGTGCCGTCGGCGGCGCGGGCGAAGGCGCGCGCGTGTCCGAATCCCAGAGCGCGCGGGGCGCCGCCCGCCGGTGCGATTGCGAACGGCCGCGGCTGCTCGTCCCACGACGTCGGGTTGGCGACAAAGTAGATCTCGCTTCCGTCGGGCGCCCAGCCGGTCACCGTTGCGATGGCCGCCCCGAGAAACGTCAACCGTTTGGGGGTGCCGCCGGAAGCCGGCATCGCGTACACTTCGGGATTGCCTTCGTCGGTCGAAACGAACGCAATCGTTGCGCCGTCGGGCGAGAGCCGCGGGTAGGAACAGGAGCCGAAGCTGGCCGTCAAGCGGGTCGCCATTCCGCCGCCGGCTGCAACGCTCCAGAGGTCGTCTTCGCAGACGAAGACGATCCGGGCGCCGGCAATCGTCGGATAGCGGTAGTATCCCTGATTCATGTCGAGGACGCTCCTTGGCGATGCGGTCGGCCCCTTCCGCTTACCGTTCGTTTGAGCGCCCGCGCGGAATCCGTCGGGCTATCCCCAGCAGGCGTCCGAGCGCCGCCAGAATCTTCCCGGTGTTTTCTGCTTGCGTAAACGGGAGCACGAGCGTCGGCGTTTGCGTCCGCGGCTCGAACGGCAAGGCCGGACCCCCCGGCTCGAACTGGGTCGACGAGTACCCGGCCAGGCTGCGAAAGAGCAGCTCCGCGCCGAGTGCGTTGGCCCAACCGAACTCGTCGCGCGTGTATCGCCAGTACCCGTCGTCGTAGAAGCTTTCGTGGATCGTTCCCAACTCGCCGTCGGTAATGGCCAGCGTGGCGATCGCGCCGGCGACTTCGGCGCTGCTGCTGGCCGTCAACGCGCGCCCAATGATCCCCAGCGGCCAAACGAAGTTTGCCGGCGTGTGCGGGCTGCCGAGGCCGGCGGCGTAGCGCCCGGAGAAATAATATGGGTTGCTCTTGCTCAGTGCGAACGCTCGAGTGTTGCGGTAGGTGGGATCGAACGTCGAACACCAATCGATGTACGGCAACGTGACGAGATTTGGAAGGTTCGCATCGTCCATGAGGTTGTAGCGCCCAAACCCGTCGGTCTCGTAAGCGTACGTCCACACCCGGCGCCGGACGTCGTAAAAGCGGCCGTAACGTTGGATGCCGATCTGGACGCGGGCGGCGAGCGCGCGGGCGCTGGCGGCCAGATCGCGGTCGCCGTATCCTTGCACCGCGAGCCGCTCGATCTCGTGCAGCGCGACCACGGCGAGTGCGTTCTGAGGTATGTTGAAACGAAACTGCACCGCATCGTCGGAGGGCCGGAACGCGCTCCAGATCATTCCGGTTCCGCCGGCGTATGCGAAATCGGTTCGAACGTAATATGGATACGAATACCGGCTGCAGCGTTCGTGGCGCTCCTCGCACAGGTAGGTCGAGACGACTTTACGCATGGCGACGTGCAGCTCCGGCGTGAAAATCGTGCGATCGCGGGTCACGCTCCAATACACCCACGTCAACACCATCGGCCAGGCGAGCGAGTCGACTTCCCACTTGCGTTCCCAAACGTGGTAGTCGGCTTGAAATGCGTTGGCGTAAGGGTCGGTCACGATATTGCGCGCGTTGCGCTCGATGACGCCGGCGAATCGGCCTCGCAGGATCGGAAAGGCGGTTTGAAACCGTACGTAGGGAATCGTTTGGGCCGACGAATCGCGCAGCCACATGGCGGGTATGTCGCCGGTCTGAACGTACGTCGTCGCGTCGTCTTCCAAAAAGAAGTCGTTAAAGAGGGTGTGAAAAGGCTGGGCGGCCTGCATGTCGTGCACGCGCTTGCCGTTGAGCGGAATGATCAGGACCTGCGCGCTGCCGCGCGCCGGCGCGATCGACGCAAGGAAGGCCGCCAGCGCGCAAAGCGCGAGTACGTGCTTCATTCGATCGGGGACAAGGTCAGCGCCTCGATCGGGCCGTTTTCACGATAGGCGATGGTTACCCACCACGTTCCGCCCGAAAACGTCACCCGATATTTATCGTGAGTCGCGCCTTCGACGACCGAGCGCTCGACGAACTCGACCGCGACGAGCCGGCCCAGCCGCGCGAAACCCGGCGTCTGAAGGATCGCTTTCAAATCCGACGTGATCTGCAGGTTTTCATTTTCGGGCGGTCGCGAAATCTGCGCGAGAAGGTTGGGGTCGCGCGGACGGTCGACGATCGCGACCAAGCTCTTGGCGAGCGGCACGAGATCGACGGCATCGGCATTCGCGAGGATCGCGACCGACAGCCCGTCGTCGAGCAGCAGCACGTCCAAGGCGGAAAAGCCGTCGACGAATCCCGGATGTTCCACCGCGCGATATCCGAACCAATCCGCCACGAAAAACCCGAAGCCGTAGTGGGTCGGCGTCCCGTCGAGGAGCCGACCCGATGCCGTCATGGCGGCCAACGAACGAGCCGAGACGACGCGGCCCGCGCGCAACGCCTCCAGCCAACGCAGAAGATCGGGCACGTTCGAAACCATCGTGCCGGCTATTCGCGAGCGGTCGGCGGTGGGCGTCACCTCGTTCCAGCCATCGGCCCACGCGTAGCCGCGCGCGACGTTGGCCGCTTGCGGTACGAATCCGTATCCGGTCGAGCGCAGGCCCAACGGCTCGACGATACGCTCGCGCAGCAGCGCGGGGAGCGCGCGGCCGGTCGTGCGCTCGAGGATCGCGTCCAACAACGCGTAGTTGGCGTTGCTGTACGACCAGCCGGTGCCCGGTTCGGCCGTCGCGATCCCGTCGACTCCGATGCCGCTGGTTTGGTCGAGCAACTGCTCGACGGTAACGCGGCCGACGGCTGGACTCGCCGACGGTACGTATTGCCGCAGCGGCGTCTCCAATGCGATCGTCCCGGCCTCGGCCCCTTGCAGGGTCAACGCGGCGACGAACTGTTTGGTCACCGAACCGATGCGATACAACGTGTACGGGTCGGCCCGAAGCGTGCGGCCGACGTCGCGCAAACCGTAGCCGTGCAAGTAGAGCGGCCCGCCGGCGCAGGCGATTCCAACGGATAAGCCGGCGATGCGATCGTCGTGCATCACCCGTTCGACGATGCCGTCGATCGCCGACCGCTGCGCGTGGGAGAGTGCGAGAGTAGCCGCGAGGAGAAACTGCAAGCCGTTAGTGGTGCTGCTGATCCAGCAAGTATCCGAGGGTGAAGTTCAACTCGGCGGTGTCGGCGAGCTGAATGAAGAGCGGCGTAATCGTCGGGACTTCGGCGAACTGCTCGAGCGGCACGATCGTCCCGATTGCGAACGGAATTCCCCGATACCCGGCGACCGAACGAAACAACAAGTCGGCCCAGAACGCGTTGGCCCAGCCGAACTCGGGACGGGTGAAACGGGACGGATCGTTGGGGTCGACTGATTCGTGCATCAGGCCGTTGAGCGTGTCGCTGCGGTCGAGCATGTCGATGCTGTCGGCGATCTCCTCGCGGCGGCGGGTGGAGAGCGCGGCGCCGATGATGCCGAGCGGCCATACCCAGCCTTTGGGCGTGTGCGGGCTGCCCAGTCCCGTGGCGTACTTGCCGGTGTAGTAATACGGATCGTCGAAACTGAGGGTAAATCGGCGCGTGTGTAGGTAAACCGGATCGTCGGGCGCGCACCAGCCGAGATACGGCAACGCCGTAAGGTTGGGGATGTTGGCGTCGTCCATGAGGTTGTAGTTGCCGTAGCCGTCGGTCTCGTACGCGTACGTCCAACCGTGGGTCGAATCCCAAGTCCGGCCGTAGCGTTCGATGCCCACCTGCACTTGATCGGCTAGGGTCGTCGCGTCGTCGGCGAGCTTTGCGTCGTCGAATGCCTCGCGGGCAAATCGCGCGAGCAGCCGCATCGCGATCACCGCAAACGCGTTCTGCGGAACGTTGAAGCGATACGTCACGGGATCGTCGGAGGGCCGGAACGCGCTCCAAATCATGCCGGTGTCGGGATTATAGCGCTCGTGCGTGGGAACGGGCTGGGGCCACGCATAGTGACTGCAGGTCGAGTGGCGCTGCTCGCACTGCAGCGTCGACACGATCGTTCGAAGAGCCCGATGGAGCGTGGGCGTAAAGATCGTGCGGTCGTGTGTGTTCGCATAGTACATGAACGTCAGCGCGACCGGCCATGCCAGCGAGTCGATCTCCCACTTTCCCTCCCAGACGCGATAGTCGGCGGTAAAGGCCTCGGCGTGAGGGTCGACGAGGATGTTCTTGGCATCGCGCTGGACGACGCCGAAAAATTCGTAGCGCAGTCCCGGGTAGGCGGGAACGAAACGAATATACGGGATCGTTTGAGCGGCCGAATCGCGCAGCCACATCGCATGGATGTCGCCGGTTTGGACGTACGTCGTCCCGTCGCTCTCGGGAAAGAAGTCGGCAAAGAACTCGTGGAAGAGCGTCGCCGTCTGGATCGGACGAATGTGCGACTCGACCGGAATATTTAGCGTCTGAGCGCGCGCCGGCGCAGTCGCGCTCAATACCGACGCGACGCCGAGTAACAGCGCGGCGAATCGTCGCGAGATCGCTCTCGTCATGTCGCGAGCACTTCGCCCCGCGCTTTCTTCGGCCCCGCAGGGAGGTTCGTTCTCGGGCGGAGCCGCAATCATGCAGGGATTTGAACCCGCAATCCATCGACGAACTACTGAACGCTTTCGACCAACGCAAGCCGCGCGCGCTGGCGCGCGCGATCTCGTGGGCGGAAGCGGGGCGCGGCGCCGAGCTCGTGCGCCGGCTTTACCCGCGGACCGGGCGCGCGACGACCGTGGGGCTCACCGGACCGCCCGGCGTCGGCAAGTCCACGTTATCGTCAGCTCTCGTACGTAAGGCGCGCGCCCTCGGCAAGAGCGTCGGCGTCGTTTCGGTCGATCCCACGTCACCTTTTTCGCACGGCGCGCTCTTGGGCGACCGAATTCGATTGACCGAGCACTTTACCGACGAAGGCGTATTCATTCGTTCGATGGCCAGCCGCGGGCATCTCGGCGGCGTTTCCGGTGCGACCGCCGACGCCGCGCTGCTGATGGACGCGTTCGGTCTCGACGTCGTCCTGATCGAGACCGTTGGCGTCGGTCAGAGCGAGATCGAAGTTGCCGAACTCGCGAACACGACGATCGTCGCGCTGCAGCCGGGCAGCGGGGATTCGATTCAAGTCCTCAAGGCCGGGATTATGGAAATCGCGGATATCTTCGTCGTCAACAAAGCCGACCACCCGATGGCCAATCAGTTGCGCCGCGAAATTCGCTCGATGATGGAGATGTTGAGTTTCCCCGGCTGGGTGCCCGACCTCGTTTCGACGCAGGCGCTCTCGGGAGACGGCATCGATGCATTGTGGTCGGCGATCGAGCGGCACGTCGTCTATTTGCAGGAGAGCGGCGAGATCGTCCAGCGGCGGCGGCAAGCGTTTCTGCACGCGGTCCGGCAGCTGGCGCTCGGACGTTTAGAAAAGCGGCTCGACTCGGCCCTCGCCGGCGCGTCCGTCGAAGGAGTCGATCCTTACGCGGCGGCCGAGCGGGTGCTGGGGGAATTCGGCGATTCGGCCGCCGGGGGCGAGGACGGTGCGCGATCCGCGGCTCGACTGCGGGCGACCGTCAAAGGGCTGACGTAGGAGGGCCGGGCGGACGAGGACGGCTCCCGCCCTTTGGGGAGAATCGTCCGGAGCCGTCGAAGCGCTTGGATTCGATAACGAACCTTCAGCGAGAATAGGAACGTCGACTTTGGCCAAGATGATCGAGCGACCCAGCGGTTTGGGCGCGCCCGCAACCCCGGAGTTCGAGGAGCAGAAGCAGCGTTGGGAACGAGCTTCGGAGCGGGGCAAACCGCGCAAGGGTCCCGGCTCGGGTGCGACCGACCGCACGATCTCCGACGTTCCGCTCAAAACGGTTTACGGGCCGCAGGACGTGGCCGAGCTGGACTTGGCTCGCGACTTAGCCTATCCCGGCGAATATCCGTATGCGCGCGGAATCCACCCCAACGGCTATCGCGATCGCCTGTGGACGATGCGGCAGTTCGCCGGATTCGGAACGGCCGAACAAACGAACGAACGCTACCACTTTCTGCTCGAGCAGGGCCAGCACGGGCTATCGGTCGCCTTCGACATGCCAACCCTAATGGGATACGATTCCGACGCCCCGCAAGCGCGCGGCGAGGTCGGCAAGTGCGGCGTGGCGATCGACTCGCTGGCCGACATGGAGACGCTCTTCGCCGGCATCGACATGGGCGACATCACGACCTCGATGACGATCAACGGTCCCGCCGCGATCGCCGTCGCTCAGTACGTCGCCGCCGCCGAGAAAAAGGGAATTCCGCGCGCGAAGCTCGGCGGAACGATTCAAGCCGACATTCTCAAGGAATACATCGCCCAGAAAGAATGGATCTTTCCCCCGCGCCCGCACATGCGCATCATCGTCGACATGATCCAGTTCTGTACGGCCGAAATGCCGAAGTGGAATACGATCTCCATCTCCGGTTATCATATCCGCGAGGCCGGCTCGACGGCCGCTCAAGAACTCGCGTTTACGCTGGCGGACGGATTTGCTTACGTCGAAGCCTGCGTGGCCGCCGGAATGAACGTCGACTCTTTTGCACCGCGCCTTTCGTACTTTTTCAACTCGCACGTCGACTTCTTCGAAGAGATCGCCAAGTTTCGGGCCGCTCGCCGGATCTACGAGCGCCACATGCGCGAGAAGTACGTCGCCAAGGATCCGAAAACGTGGCAGTTGAGCTTTCACACCCAAACGGCCGGGTGCAGCGCCACGGCCCAGCAGCCCGAGAACAACATCGTCCGGGTCGCGTTCGAAGCGATGGCCGCCGTGCTCGGCGGGACGCAGTCGCTGCACACGAACTCGATGGACGAGGTGCTCGCCCTGCCCACCGAAAAGTCGGTGGAGATCGCGTTGCGGACGCAGCAGGTCTTGGCCTACGAGACGAACGTCACGAACGTCGTCGATCCGCTTGGCGGTTCGTATTTCGTCGAAGCGCTGACCGACGAGATGGAGCGGCAAGCCGAGGCCTACTTCGCGCAGATTGCCGAATACGGCGGCGTCGTGGAAGCGATCGAAGCCGGGTTCTTCCAAAGAGAAATCGCCGAGGCGAGCTATCGCTATCAGCGGTCCATCGAGAGCAAAGAGCGAGTCATCGTCGGGGTCAACGCCTTCGTTCGCGAGGGCGAGGACGTGAAGATGGACCTGCTCAAGATCGGCGAGGAGATGGAACGCGAGCAAGCGCGTTCGGTGCGCGAGGTGCGCGCGAACCGCGACGCGGCCGCGGTGAGCTCTACCCTCGAGCGGTTGGAGCGCGCCTGTCGCGATCCGAAAGACAACCTGATGCCGCACTTGATCGACTGCGTCAACGCCTACTGTACGGAAGGCGAAATCGTCGAGGCGATGGTGCGCGTCTACGGACGCTATACCGAGCGTTCGGTCTTTTAGGGGCGAACGGAGCGTGCGTTTTGCGACCGACATCGAGCGCCGGCGCGCCCGCCGGACGTTATCGGAAGTCCGGCGTAAACTCGAAGAGGCGCTGCGCTTGAGCCGTCAACTACACGAAGGGAACCATGAGCAACCGACCGCTACGAATCGTCATCGCTAAAGCGGGCCTGGACGGTCACGACCGCGGGGCGAAGGTGATCGCCCGGGCACTGCGCGACGCCGGGATGGAAGTGATCTACACGGGTCTGTTCCAGGCTCCCGAGCAGATCGTGCAGACGACAATCCAAGAGGACGCCGACGGCATCGGGCTATCGATCCTCTCGGGAGCGCATATGACGCTCTTCCCGCTGGTGGTCGAGCAGCTCAAGGCCCAGGGTGCGGAGGACGTCGTGTTTTTCGGTGGCGGAACGATACCGCCCGAAGACGCGCAGGCTCTCAAGCGGGCCGGCGTGCGGGAGATCTTCACCCCGGGCGCGCCGCTGCAAGACATCGTCGATTTCGTCGAACGCGAGTGCGGCCGTCGCCGCGAACTCGTCGGCTAACCTTGTCGCAACGAGTAAGAACCCGCGTCGCCCCTTCGCCGACCGGCGATCCGCACGTGGGCACGGCGTACGTCGCGCTGATAAACTACTGCTTTGCAAAAAAGCACGGTGGAGATTTCGTGTTGCGCGTCGAGGATACCGATCTCGCGCGCAGCACGGCCGACAGCGAGCGCGCGATCCTCGAAGCGCTTCGCTGGTGCGGATTGAAATGGGACGAGGGTCCCGACGTCGGCGGTCCGCACGCGCCCTATCGTCAGAGCGAACGATCCGCCATCTACCGGCGCTACGTCGACGAGCTGCTGGCCGCCGGCCACGCGTTCAAATGCTTTTGCACGCCCGCCCGTCTGGATGAAATGCGTGCGGACCAGCGCGCGGCCGGCCTTCCGTCGCGCTACGACGGACTGTGCCTTTCGTATTCGGCGGCGGAATCGGAACGCCGCGAGGCGGCCGGCGAGCCGTTCGTCGTACGCTTGAAGGTTCCCGATAGCGGTACGTGCGCGGTGGACGACCTGCGCCGCGGCACGATCGAGTTCGACTATAGCAGCGTCGACATGCAGGTCCTGATGAAGTCCGACGGCTTGCCGACGTATCACCTGGCCAACGTCGTGGACGATCATCTCATGGAGATTTCGCACGTGTTCCGCGGCGAGGAGTGGGTCTCGAGCGCTCCCAAACACCTGCTGCTCTACTCCTACTTCGGCTGGCAGCCGCCCAAGTTGCTGCATTTGCCGCTCCTGCGAAATCCCGACAAAAGCAAGCTCAGCAAACGAAAGAATCCGACGGGCATTCTGTACTATCGCGCGATGGGCTATTTGCCCGAAACGCTGATGAACTTTCTCGGCTTGCTCGCCAACGCACCGCGCGAAGACGAGTCCGAACTCATGGACTTGGACGCACTCGTCGCTCGGTTCGAACTCGAGCACGTTCCGATCGGCGGTCCCGTTTTCGACGTCGCGAAGCTCGATTGGCTCAACGGTCGCTATATCCGCGAGAAGCTCGATCCGCAGTCGTTCGTCCGGCGAGCCGGGGAATGGGCCAAGTTGTCGACCGACCGGACGGACCGGATCGCGCGGCTCGCCCAGCCCCGGATCGAACGGCTGAGCGACCTGGGGCCGCTGCTCGCGTTTCTCTTCGCCGGACGGCTATCGCTGGAGCGCGCCGATCTGCTCGCCGGCAAGCTCGCCGAAAGCGAACTGCGCCGGGCGTTGACCATGACGCTCTGGGAACTCGACGCGCTCCAGACGTGGAGCGCCGGCGGAATCGAGATGGCGATCGAATCGGTCGCCGGAGCGCTGGCCAAGAAACCGCGCGAGCTGGCCCGCCCGCTCTACGTGGCGATCACCGGCAGCCCAACCTCCATCCCGCTGTACGATTCGATGGAATTGCTCGGCCGCGACCTCGTCCGCGAACGTTTGCGCGGCGCGATCGATCTCACCGGAACGCCGAGCAAACGCGAACGGGACGAATGGCAAAGCGATTACCGAGCGGCGCTCGCGGCGAGGGCGGCGGTATGATCCGCGCGATCGTGCTCGCCGCCGGCAAAGGGACGCGAATGAAGAGCGCTCGCCCAAAGGTCTTGCACGAGCTCTGCGGCCGGCCGATGCTTTGGTACGTGCTGCGGGCCCTGCGGGATGCGGGCATCGACGAGCTTCTGGTCGTTACCGCCCCGGATCTCGATTCCGAACTCGGCGACTTCGGCGTCGCGAGCGTCGTGCAGGCGGATCCCCGCGGAACCGGCCACGCCGTGCAAGTCGCCTTGGACGTCTTGCCTCCGCGCGCCGGCGGGCGCGTTCTGGTCGTCTACGGCGACATGCCCCTGATCCCGAGCGACCTTCTGCGCGCGGCGATCGGCGCGCTCGACGAAAAAAGCGACGCCGCGGCGGCATTGGCGCTGGTAACCGTAAAAATGCCGCTGCCGTCGAACTTCGGCCGAATCGTTCGCGAGGGCCGCAACGTCGCTCGGATCGTCGAAGCCCGCGATGCGACGGATGCCGAGTTGGCGATCGACGAAATGAACGCCGGGATTTACGCGTTCGACGAGCGGGAGCTTCGCGAAGCCGTCCCGCGTCTGCGCTCGGACAACGCGCAGAACGAGTATTACCTGACCGATGCCGTCGACGATTTCGTCGCGCGGGGAAAGCGCGTCAGTCCGGTTGCCTCGAGCGATCATCTCGACGCCCTCGGGATCAACGATCGGGTCGAGCTGGCGTTAGCGCGCAAAGAGATGAACGCGCGCTTGTGCCGGCGGCACATGCGCGACGGGGTTACGATCGTCGATCCGGCGACGACGTACCTCGAGCCCGAATTGACGATCGGGCGCGATAGCGTGATCTATCCCAACACCGCGATCTCGCGCTTGAGCGCGATCGGCGACCGCTGCACGATCGGGCCGAACGCCCGGCTTTCGAACGCTCGACTCGGTTCGGGCACCGCCGTGCGCGAGAGCGTGATCGTCGACTCGGCGATCGGAAGCGGCACGATCGTCGGCCCGTACGCTCACATTCGAGCGGGGTCGCTGGTCGGCGACGACGTGCGCGTGGGAAACTTCGTCGAGATCAAAAAGTCGAAACTGGCGCGCGGCGCAAAGGCCAGTCACCTCTCGTACTTGGGCGATGCCGAGATCGGCCAAAACTCGAATATCGGCGCCGGAACGATCACCTGCAACTACGACGGAACCAACAAGAATCCGACGGTAATAGGAAACGACGTGGCGATCGGCTCGAACTCGTCGCTCGTCGCACCGGTCCGAATCGGCGACGGCGCGCTGACGGGCGCCGGTTCGGTCGTCACGCGCGACGTTGCGGCCGGCGAACGCGTTGCCGGAAATCCCGCCCGGCCGCTGCCAAAAAAAGACACCTAGAGACTCGTCTCGACGATCGCCGGGCACCGCGGGAAGCATGCCGCTGCCGGTCGTCGCGCTGATGTTGCTCCTTGGTTCGGCAACTGCGGGCTTCGCGCGCCTGGCCGTTCTCGCCGCCGCGCGATCGGCCGAAGCCGCCCGCGAAGCGGAGCGGCGCGAACGGCGGCTTCTCGCGACCGTCCGTACGTTGCTCGAGGCATCGCGCCGCTCGAGCGCCGAGGTGCTCGCCGTGCTCGATCGCGATCTCCGCGAAATCGAACCGGGGATCGATTGCGTGGTGGCTTTCGTCCCTGCCGATGACGACCTCCGGTGCGCGTACGCAAGCGGGTCGCGGGTCGCGCATTTCGGCACCCTCAAACTGCGTCGCGACGGCGGGACGCTTCCCGCGATCGCCGCTCGTTCGGGCTGCCGCGTTCTCGTCGCGGCCGGTTCGGCGCTCCTCCCGACGGATCGGTTCGCGCTCGCCGTACCGATGATGGACGAAGCGACCCCGACCGCGGTCGCTTACGTATCTTCCATCCGGGTGCTGGCGGAGCCGGCAAACGACGCGATCGTCCGCGCGGTCGAACGCGCGTCGGCACCGTTCGTGCTGGCACGGGAGCGCGAGGCCGATCGCGCCGACGCGACCTACGACGGCTTGACCGGACTGCTCGCGCCGCGCGCCTTCCGCCGTCGCCTGCATGCCGAGTTCGCGCCGTGCGGAACGACGCAACGGCGTCGCGCACTCTGCCTCTGGTTCGTCGACACGGATTCGTTCAAGGCGGTCAACGACGCTTTCGGTCACCGCGCCGGCGACGACGTCCTGCAGGCGATGGCGTCGTTGCTGCAGGCGCACCTCGTGCCCGACCTCGACGTCGCGGGACGCAACGGCGGCGACGAGTTCTGCGCGTTGCTCCGCGGGGTCGGTAAGGGTCGCGCCATCGCGCGCGCGCAGGCTTTCTGCGATGCGGTGCGCGCGCACGATTTCGGCCTGCCCGTACGCGTAACCGCGAGCGTCGGCGTCGCGGCGCATCCGCACGACGCTTGCAGCTCGAGCGAACTGCTCGAAAAAGCGGATGCGGCGATGTACTACAGCAAACGCAACGGACGCGATCGCGTCTCCTTCGCTGCCGAGAGCGGGAACTTCCGAAGCGTTGGTGCGGAGGCGGAAAACGGGTTTTCTCGAAGCTCGTAACCAATGCCGTTGGTACGTCGACGGGTCTACTGCGGAGCGATTCTCGCGACGATGCTGTTCGCGGCTTGCTTCGGAGGCGCGTTCGCCGCGTTCGCTCGGCCCAATCAGCTCGACCGGCGCGTGGATGCGATTTCGGCCCACGCGCTGCTCTCGCAGCCGGCCTCGGCTTTGGTCGATCCCGACCGGCAGGCGGCGGCCGGACGGCTCGCTTCGCTGATGCTGCCCGGCTGGGTCTTGATGGCGCTGCTGCAAGCGGGGGCGCTCGCCTATTTTTGGCAGTCGGGCGCCGCGGCGGCGCTGCGGGACCGCTTGCGGCGGCGGTTGCGCTCGGAATGGGCCGCGCGATTCGCGTTCGGCGCAACCCTAGCGCTGATCGCGCGCGCCGCGGCGCTTCTGCCGGCGTTTTACCTTTATCGGGTCGAGCGCGTAATGGACCTCTCGATCGAGCTGACGCGGACGTGGGCCGTCTTTTGGATCGCGCATACGGCACTCGCCATGGTGGTCGCCGGCATCATCGCCGCGGGCGTGCTGTGGCTCGTCGACCGCACGCACCAATGGTACGTCTACACGATCGTCGCCATTCTCGGCGTCAGCATCGCGTGGTCGTATTCCAGTCCGTACTTCGAGGTGCCGTCGTCGCGCGGGCTCGAACCGGCGGCGGCCGCCTTGCGCGCACGGATCGGCGAGGCACTCGCACGCGGAGGCGTTCCGAATCCGCCGGTCTTCGTCGAAACCTCGCTCGAGTCGCCGCTCTCCGGTGCGGCCGTCTTGGGGCTCGGTCCGTTTCACCGCGTGATCCTGACGCGGTCGCTCGTCGCCGCCGGCACGACCTCGGAAGTCGTCTTTCGGGTTACGTACGAACTCGGTCACGCGATTCATGCCGATCCACTGTTCGTCGCGCTGATCGAAGGTGGAATCGTCATCGTCTTTTCGGCGATCGCTGTCGTGCTCGCCGATCGCATCGGATTTCGGCGCGACGACGATCCGCTATCGCGCCTCGCGTTGGTCGGAGCGTTGCTGGCGATCGTGTATTTAGGAGCCGTCCCGGTGCGCAACGCCGCGTTGCGCTCCTACGACCTCGATGCGGATCGCTACGCGGTCGCGTTGACGGCGGATCGTGCGTCCGCCGTTCGGGCGCTGGTTCGCGAGGCCGACCAACGGATGGAAGAGGTCTGTCCGGAAATGCTGCCGCGTTTGTTCTTAGACGCGCATCCCAGCCCCGGAGATCGCGTGACCGCAATCAACGGCGTACCCGAGAATTGCCCCTAGCGAGCTATTTGGACGAACCCTTTTCCCACGTGTTTGCGAACTGCATCGCGCGATCCAAGCCTTCGTCGAGCCAGAGATCCACGGTATCGGCGGCGGCGGCGACGATCGCCGGAAGCTCCCGGCGTTGCTGGGAGTCGAACGGGCCGAGAACGTGTTCCACGGAGTCGTGTTCGGGGCGTCCGACGCCCACCCGGATGCGGGGAAATTCTTCGCCGATAGTGGCGACGAGCGAGCGGAGCCCGTTATGACCGCCGTGACCGCCGAACGGGCGCATTCGCAGGCGCCCGAACGGCAGATCCATCTCGTCGACGACGACCAGCACGTCTTGCGGCGGCGTTCGGTACCACGACGAGATCAAACGCACGGGTGCGCCGCTGAGGTTCATGTACGAAAGCGGTTTGACGAAAACGACGCGGTGTGCCGCATCGTAAGCCTGCTCGGCGTTGTCTTTCCTGCGCCACTTCGCGATCCCAAAACGACGCGCCGCCTCGTCGACCACCGTGAAGCCGACGTTGTGGCGCGTCGCAGCGTATTCTTTGCCGGGATTGCCGAGGCCGACCACCAGGCGAACGGCGCGTTGTTCGGCCAGGCGTTACTCCGGCGTGCCCGGCGTGGCGCCGATGACCTCGGGCTCGGCCGCTTCGGTCGGGCCGGCGGAGGCCTCTTCCAAGTCGCGCTCGGTGCGCGACGGTTCGATCGAGACGACCGTCGTTTCCGCCGGCGTAAGCATTTTAAAGCCCGCCGGCAATACGACGTCCCCGGCAGTGACGTGCTCGTGAAGCCCGAGTTCCGAAACGTCGATTTCGAGATTCTCGGGAATGAGGTTTGCCGGCCCTTCGATTTCCAGTTCGTGCGTGACGACGTCCATAACGCCGCCGAGTTCGCGGATGCCGCGGGCGACTCCGACCGTTACCACCGCGAGTTTAGCGGCGATCGTTTCGTCGGCCGAGACCCGCTGCAGGTCGGCGTGGAGAACGCGGCGCGACACCGGATGATACTGGACGACGCGAACCAGGGCCGTCTCGCCCCGTTTGGCGCCGCCGGTCAAGGTGACGATGGCGTTGCGGCCGCCGCGGTGTAAGAGATCTTCGAACGCGTGCGCGTCGATCGCCAAATGCTCGGGCGGCGTGCCGTGACCGTAAATGACGGCCGGAATCTTGCCGGCGTGGCGCAGGGCGTTCGAGCCGGTCGTACCGACCCTCGAGCGAGATTCGACGGGGAGCTTGAGCTCTTTGTTAGCCATGGTTGAGAGTCCGAGTTACCTTTCTAGCTGATCGCCGTGGTCTCGGCGAGAAGCGGCGCCGGGTCGATCTTAGGTGGCTCGTCGCCGGTAAACAGTTCCGAGACGGACCGGTTCGTCGTGATTCGGCTGATCGCGTCGGCGAACGTCTGCGCGATCGACAGCTGCACGAACTTCGGGTGGCGCTCGACGTTTGCAAAGGGGATCGTGTTCGTGACGATGACCTTTTCGATCCCGGAGCGCTCGAGGACGTCGACGGCGTCGTCGGCAAAAATCCCGTGCGATGCGACCGTGTACACGTGGGTGGCGCCGCGCGCCATAATCGCCTCGGCCGCCTTCGCGAGCGTTCCGCCGGTCGAGATCATATCATCGACGATGACCGCGATCCTCCCGGAAACGTCGCCGACGATGTCGGTGACCTCCGATACGTCGGGCTCGGGACGGCGCTTGAAGACGATCGCCAGCGAACTTCCCAGACGCTTGGCGAAAATCTCGGCGCGGTGGACGCCGCCGGCATCCGGGGAGACGACGACGATCTTGTCGTCGCACAGCCCTTCTTTTTTGAGATAGTCGCAGAGCGTGTGCGTCGCCATTAGATTGTCGACCGGGATGTCGAAGAAGCCTTGGATCTGGGCGGCGTGCAGGTCCATCGTCACGATCCGCCGCGAGCCGGTGACCTTGAGCAGGTTGGCGACGACCTTTGCGGAGATCGGCTCGCGGCCTTTGCTCTTTTTGTCCTGCTTCGCGTAGCCGTAGTAGGGGATGACCGAAGTTATTCGCGCCGCCGATGCACGGCGCAGCGCGTCGATCATCAGCAGCAGCTCCATCAGCGAGTCGTTGACGCTCTTTCCACCTGGGGTTTTGCAGATGGATTGGACGACGAAGACTTCGGATCCGCGCACGTTCTCGCCAATTTCGACGCGCGTCTCGGCATTTTTGAATTCGCCGACCAACGCCTTGCCGACGTGGAGCTTCAGACGCTTGGCGATTTCTGCGGCGAGCTGCGGATTGGAATTTCCGCTGAAGAGGAGCGGTTGGTAACTCACGGCTGTTCTCCCCGGGGCGAGTAGCAGCGGAGAACACACGTTCACGCGAGCGCTCCAAGCTTCCTCGCTTAAGGGCCGACGAGCGTCCAGAAATGCCGCCAGGGATGCCCTCTTGGCCTCCTCCGGCCGAAGTCCTGAATCGCTTACGCCGCCGGAGTTGTTGTCATCAAGGCATGGCGCAAAAATTCGAGCTCGTTTCGCCGTTCGCCCTGGCCGGCGATCAGCCGCAGGCCACCCGGGCGCTGGCCGAGGGCATTCTCCGCGGCGACCGCGCCCAAACGCTGCTGGGGGTCACCGGCAGCGGCAAAACGATGGCGATGGCGCGGACGATCGAACTCGTACAGAAGCCGACGCTGGTGCTCTGTCACAACAAAACCTTGGCCGCGCAGCTCTGCGCCGAGTTCCGCGAGTTCTTTCCAAAAAACGCCGTCGAATATTTCGTCTCGTATTTCGACTACTATCAACCCGAGGCGTACGTCGCGTCCACCGATACCTACATCGAAAAGGATAGTTCGGTAAACGACGAGATCGAACGCCTGCGGCATTCGGCGACGCAATCGCTCTTGACGCGCCGCGATACGTTGATCGTCGCTTCGGTTTCCTGCATTTTTGGTTTGGGCTCGCCGTCGGATTACGTGGAAATGTCGGCGCGCGTCGCCGTGGGCGACACGCTGGATCGCGATGCCTTACTGCGCCGCCTGGTCGATATGCAATATCGCCGCAACGATATCAACTTGGTGCGCGGCACGTTCCGGGTTCGCGGCGACGTCCTGGAGTTCGTCGGCGTCGACGAAGAACTGGTTCACCGGATCGAGTTTTTCGGGGACGACGTCGAGGCGATCAACGTCGTCAACGTGCTGACCGGCGAGTATCTCGAAAGCAAAGACGAACTCCTGATCTTTCCGGCCAAGCACTTCATCACCCCCGAAGAAAAGCTCCGCCGAGCGGTCGATTCGATTCAGGCCGAACTCGACGAGCGGCTGGCGCTGTTCAAGGAGCGGGGCATGCTGCTCGAAGCGCAGCGCCTCGAGACGCGGGGCCGCTACGATCTCGATATGCTGCGCGAAGTCGGCTACTGTAACGGGATCGAAAACTACTCCCGGCACCTCACCGGTCGCGAGGCGGGGTCGACGCCGTGGTGTTTGCTCGACTTTTTCCCCCAAGACGACTGGCTGCTCTTCGTCGACGAGTCGCACGTGACGCTCCCGCAGGTTCACGGCATGTACGCCGGCGACCGGTCGCGCAAGCAAGTACTAGTGGAGCACGGCTTTCGGCTGCCCAGCGCGCTCGACAACCGGCCGCTGACCTACGACGAGTTCGACGAGCACCTCCGGCAGGTCGTCTACGTTTCGGCGACCCCCGGCACGTACGAGACCGGGCGAAGCGCGCAAGTGGTCGAGATGATCATCCGGCCCACGGGCTTGGTCGATCCCGAAGTCGAGGTCCGGCCCACGCGCAACCAGATCGACGATCTGATGGAGGAGATTCGGCTGCGGACCGAGCGCCGCGAGCGCGTGCTGGTCACGACCCTCACCAAAAAAATGGCCGAGGATCTCACCGACTTTCTCCTCGAGATGGGTTTGCGCGCGCGCTATCTCCATAGCGAAGTCGATACCCTCGAACGGATCGCGATCTTGCGCGATCTGCGCTTGGGCGTCTTCGACGTGCTCATTGGGATCAATCTCTTGCGCGAAGGTCTCGACTTACCCGAAGTTTCGCTGGTCGGGATTCTCGATGCCGATAAGGAAGGATACTTGCGCAGCGGAACCTCGCTGATCCAGACGATCGGCCGCGCCGCGCGGCACGTCGAGGGCAAGGTCCTCATGTACGCCGACGGCGTGACCGAGTCGATGGCGCGAGCGATCGGCGAGACGCGGCGCCGGCGGGAACGCCAGATCGCCTACAATCTCGAGCGCGGCATCGAGCCGCGTTCGATTCGCAAGGAAATTCACGATATTCTCAGCGTCATCGGGGCAACCCAGGAAAACGCCGCGAAGTTCAAGGCGGACAAGCTCCCGCGCGAAGTGGCGCTCAAGACGGCGGCCGAGCTCGAACGCAAGATGCGCGATTTCGCGGCCGCGCTGGAGTTCGAAAAGGCGGCGGCCCTGCGCGACGAACTGATCGAATTGCGCCGGCAGATCGGCGGGAACGAAAGCGTGCTGTTCGGTGGGAAGGCCCCGAAAATCTTCGATCGGGCGCTGGAGGAACTCGTCGGCGGCTGATGGCCGGAGCGCCGCCTTCCAGGAGTTGCAAAAAGCGTGACGCATACCACGTTCGATATGTCGGAAGCCATCGGCGAAGTGCTGATCATCGGCGTCGTCATCGCGGTCGTCGTCCTGCTGCACGCGCTCTGGCAGCGCCGCTTCAGTAGCGAAATCCTACGCAAGCACAACGACGTCGCCGGGTTCTTATTTTCGGCGGTCGGCGTGATCTATGCGGTCGTGCTGGGTTTCGTGGTCGTGGTCGTTTGGGAAAAGTACGACTCGACGGTGGCCAACGTCGAGACGGAAATCGCCGCGGTCAGCGATCTCTACCGGACGGTTTCGGGATTTTCCGAGCCGACTCAGGCGACGGTGCGCCAAGAGTTGCGGGCCTATACCAATCAAATCATCGCCGTCGAGTGGCCGCTGATGTCGACGCGCACGCAGGTGTCGAAGGACTTGACGTTGCTCGAAAAGCTCGCTCATCAGATCGATACGTACGCTCCGAAGACGCCGGGGCAGGCCGTCGCGCAGCAGGAGGCGATGACGCAGTTGACGCGGCTGTTCGACTCCCGGCGATTGCGGTTGATCCAATCCGCGCCGTCGGTTCCGCTCGTGCTGTGGTTCGCCTTGATCGCCGGCGCGTTGGCCATGCTTTCGTTTGCGTTTCTGTTCGGCGTGGAGAACCGCCGGGCCCAACTCGTCATGACGGCGATCTTGGCGGGGTTGATCGCCGTGCTGTTCATCGTCATCTCGGAGTTCGACGAGCCGTTTAACGGCTCGGTCAGCATCTCCGTCGAGGGCTGGACGGCGCTACAGCAGCATCTCGCGGAAATTCCGTAGTGTCGCGGCTCGAACTGCGCGAGCGCGAGCGCGGCGACGCCCTCGTCGTTTTGACGACGCGCCTGCCGGCCTGCGCGACCGACGCGACGATCGGGTACGCCACCCGATCCGGCGCGCTCGCGCGCATCGACGGGCACGTCGCGGGCGCGTTCGATCGCGAGCACCGCGGACTCGTCATCGGCCGGTCGGGGCTGGAACGGGAGCTGACGCTCGAGGTCGAGCGGCGCTCGTTACCCACCAACGGACTGCCCAGCGGCGCGGGCCTGCGCTGGTGGTTGATCGAGCGCGGCGCTTCGCCGGCGCCCGAGGTGACGGCAACGTGGGAGACGCGCGAGGCGCTCGAGGACGAATCTCCGGCGCCGCCGGACGATCCGCTGACGTTGTGGGGGCATAGCCATCTCGACGTCGCGTGGTTGTGGAGTTATTCGTCCACCCGGCGCAAGGCGATGCGGACCTTCGCCAATGCCGCCAACCTCATCGAACGCGACGAGTCGTTCGTCTTCGCGCAAAGCCAGCCGCAACTCTACGACTTCGTGCGCGAAACGGATTCGGAATTTTTCGGGCGGATCGAGCGCTTCGTGCGAGCGGGGCGATTCGATCCGAGCGTGGCGGCGCTCTGGGTCGAACCCGACTGCAATCTGCCTTCGGGCGAGTCGCTTCTGCGCCAAATGCTCTTTGCCCATCGGTTCTGTACCGAGGCGTTCGGCATATCGCCGTCGATCGCGTGGCTGCCCGACACGTTTGGTTTCGCGCGCACGCTCCCGTCGTTGCTCGCGCACGCCGGCATCGCATACTTCGGGACGACGAAACTTCAGTGGAACGACACCTCGCGTTTTCCGCATCCGCAGTTTCGGTGGCGCGGTCCCGACGGCTCCGAGGTGGTGGCGGCCAATCTGAACTCGATGGACGGCGGGTGCGCGCCACCGCGGGTAGCGACCGCTCGGCTCCGCGGCGAGCCGTTGATCGTGGGTTACGGCGACGGCGGCGGCGGCCCGACGGCCGAACAGCTTCGCGACGCTCGCGGCGTCGGCCGCTGGGAATCGCCGGCGGCGTGGTTCGCGCGTCTGCATGCGCGCCGCGACGAACTCCCGCTGCACGACGACGAGCTCTATCTCCAATATCACCGCGGGACGTACACCACCCATCACGACGTGAAAGCGGCCAATGCCGCCCTCGAACGGCGTTTGGCGCACGTCGAGGAGGCGGCGGCGTGGTGCGTTGCCGTGCGCGCTCCCGCGGAGGCGATCGGGCGGATGGCGACCGCGTTGCGCGACGCGTGGCGGATCGTGCTGCGCAACCAATTCCACGACGTGCTGCCCGGCACGTCCGTCGCGCAAGTATACGCCGACGTTCGCGCCGAGTACGCGCGCGCCGGCGAACTCCTCGACCTCGCGTCGACGACCGCGACGGCATTACTGCCGCGGCCGGCGCGTCCGCATCCGTCGCCGGTTCCGTGCCGCCCGCGGGAGCGCGCCGGCGTCTACGATTTCGAGAACGGCTTGGTACGCGCGACGGTATCGGCGGGGGGAGCGATCGTCGCGCTCGCGAGCGGGGATGGGGTCAATCTGGTCGAGTGCGCCAACTTGCTGACGCTCTACCGCGACCGCCCGGCACGATGGGAGGCGTGGAACGTCGATGCCGGCTACGAGCGAACGGCGCAGGCGGTGCGAATGCACGCACCGCGGGTCGCCGATGACGGGCTCGAAGTCTCGTTCGATGCGGGCCGCCAATCGCGCGGGACGATCCGCGTCGCGCTGCTCGCCGGCGAGCCGTTTCTGCGGGTCGACGCGGCGGTCGCCTGGCGCGAGCGACGCCGGTTCTTGCGCGTCGAGAATCGTTTGCGTATCGCGGCCGACGAGGCGGCGTACGGCGCACCGCACGGCGTGGTGACTCGGTCGGGCCTCGCCGATACGCCCGAACGCCGCGCGCAGTACGAGGTTCCGGGGCAGCGCTTTGCCTTCGTGCGCGGTGCGCGTCCGGAAACCGCCGGCGTCGCGATTTTGACGTTGGATACCTACGGTTGGAGCGGGCACGCGCGCGACGGGGCGTTTGCGCTGGGCCATTCGCTGCTTCGCGGGACCGTCTGGCCGGATCCGGGAGCCGATCTCGGCGAACACCGGCTATCTTGGGCGTATCTGCCGGCGGGCGGCGACGCGACCTACGCCACCATCGAACGCGCGTGGCTACGGTACGCGGGCGAATTCGCCGTGCGGCTTTTCGAGAGCGACGATCCGGCCGTGCTGGTCGTTGCCTGCAAGCAGGCCGACGACGGCGACGGCGTCGTCGTCCGCGTGCGCGAATGCGACGGCCGTCCGCGGCCGCTGCGAATTCGGTGCGGCGCACGAATGCGCGCGGCGCAGTCCGTCGATGCGCTCGAACGCCCGGCAAACGGCGACGCGCGGATCGAGGCGGAGTGGATCGTCTCGCACGTGGGCGCGTTCGGACTGCGCAGCTTTCGGGTGCGCTTCTGATGCGCGGGATCGACGTCGTCCTGTTCGACTTAGACGATACGTTGCACGACGACACGTTCGCGTATCGGAGTGCCGCGCAGGAAGTCGCCGAGGAGATCGCCGCAACCACGGGCGTCGACGCGGCGGCGCTGAAGACGGCGTACGTCCGCGTCGCAGAAGATTTTTGGACCCGCCTGACGGCCGAAGGACTGAGCGTCAACCTCGGCGAGGTCCGCCGCCAATTGTGGACCGACGCGCTCGCGAGCGTCGGGTCGACGGAACCGCGGATGGCGGACGCGGCGGCGCGGCGCTATAACGACTGCCGCAAAAAATATTTCGTGCCGTTCCCAGGCGCGCTCGACCTGCTGCGCGCGCTGCGCGCGCGCGGACGGCGCCTCGGACTGGTGACCAACGGGTTTTCCGAAACGCATCGCGAGAAGATCGTCCTGCTGCAGCTGGGCGAACTCTTCGACGAAATCTTCATCGCCGACGAGGTCGGGATGCTCAAACCCGATCCGGCGCTGTTCGTTCACGCTTGCGCGCGGCTCGGGGCCGCCCCGGAGGCCGCCGCCATGGTCGGAGACCGCTACGAACGCGACATACGCGGCGCGGGGGAGGCCGGACTATTTACGGTCTGGCTCAACGTTCGCGGCGAGGCCCTGCCGCCCGGCGCCGCGCCCCTCCCGGATGCAACGTGCGCGACCCTGGCGGACGTCGGCCGCGTGCTGGAGTCGCTGCGGTGAGCGGCAGGTCGCTCGCCGGCCGGCGGGCCTGGAACCTTCGCTCTCGGGCGCGGGTCTGTTAGGAGTCGTATGGCCTCGGGTCTCGACTCCATCGTCATCAAGGGCGCGCGCGAGCACAATCTCAAGAACGTGGATCTCGTGCTGCCCCGCAACCGGTTGATCGTCGTCACCGGCCTATCGGGATCCGGCAAATCGTCGTTGGCTTTCGACACGATCTACGCCGAAGGTCAGCGGCGTTACGTCGAGTCGCTGTCGTCGTACGCGCGGCAGTTTCTCGGCCAAATGGAGAAGCCGGACGTCGACTACATCGAGGGCCTCTCGCCCGCGATCTCGATCGATCAGAAGTCGACGTCGCGTAACCCGCGTTCGACGGTCGGCACGGTGACCGAGATCTACGACTACCTGCGTCTGCTGTTTGCGCGCGTCGGCACGCCGCACTGTTATTCGTGCGGGCGCGAAATCAGCACGCAGTCGAGCCAGCAGATCGTCGACTCGATCTTGGAGCTGCCCGAAGGAACCCGGATTTCGCTGCTGGCCCCGCTGGTGCGCGGGCGTAAGGGCGAGTACGCCAAGCTGTTCGAAGAGACGGCCAAAGAGGGCTTTGCGCGCGTCCGGGTCGACGGCGAGATCAAGGAGCTGCGCGAGAAGATCGTCCTGGACAAAAAGCGCAAGCATACGATCGAAGTCGTCGTGGACCGGCTGGTCATCAAGCCGGAGATTCGCCAGCGCTTGACCGACTCGGTCGAAACGACGCTGCGGCTTTCGAGCGGAATCGTCACCGTGCTCGCGGACGCTCGCGAGCTCACGTTTAGCGAGGCGTTTGCCTGCGTGTACTGCGGGCTGTCGTTCGAGGAGCTGGCTCCGCGGTTGTTTTCGTTCAACTCGCCGTACGGCGCGTGCCCCGCCTGCAGCGGGCTTGGGGAAAAAATCGAAATCGATCCGTGGAAGGTCATTCCCGATCGCTCCAAGTCGATCTCGGACGGAGCGATCGTACCCTGGAGCCGCAGCCTCGGCGCCGGCAGGTATCCGTCGATGAATCCGTACTACCTGCAACAGCTCGAGCGGGTGCTTCGGAGCGCCCGCGTGAAGCTTTCGACGCCGATCGAGTCGATGTCCGACGACGTCGTCGACACGATTCTGTACGGCACCGAGCGCGAGCAGACGTTCGCCTACACGTCGCGGGCCGGCAAGACGTGGGAGTACCGCGCCTCGTTCGAAGGCGTCGTGAACAACCTTCAGCGGCGCTACGCCGAAACGTCGAGCGAGTACGTCAAGGAAGACATCGAGCGGTTCATGTCGGCTTCCACGTGCAACGTCTGCAAAGGCGCGCGTCTCAAGCCCGAAGCCTTGGCGGTAACCGTTGCCGAAAATAATGTCGACGTGCTGACGCGGATGCCGATCGAGCGGTTGGAGGGGTTCTTTCGCGATCTGAAGCTTACCCAACGCCAAGATCAGATCGCCCACCAGATCGTCAAGGAAATTCGCGCTCGTTTGGGTTTTCTGACGAACGTGGGGCTGACGTATCTCACCCTCGGGCGCTCGGCGACGACGCTTTCGGGCGGCGAGTCGCAGCGCATCCGACTGGCGACCCAAATCGGCAGCGCACTGGTCGGCGTTCTCTACATCCTCGACGAGCCGTCGATCGGTCTGCATCAGCGCGACAACGCCCGGCTGCTCGCGACCTTGAAGACGCTGCGCGATCTCGGCAACACGCTGATCGTGATCGAACACGACGAGGACACGATGCGCACCGCCGACGTAGTCGTCGACATCGGGCCCGGAGCCGGCGCCGAAGGCGGTGAGATTCTCACCGTTGGGACGCTTGCGGAGATCCTGGCAAATTCGCTTTCCGAGACGGGCGCGTACCTTTCGGGCCGGAAGTTCATTCCGGTACCGCGCCGGCGTCGAACTCCGCGCGGGTGGCTGGAAGTTCGCAACGCGCGGGCCAATAACGTCTCGGGTCTTGACGTGCGCTTTCCCGTCGGGGCCTTTTGCGCGGTGACCGGCGTGAGCGGCAGCGGCAAGTCGACCCTGGTCAACGAGATCTTAGTCCGGGCGCTCAACCAGCACTTGCACGGGCAACCCTCCAGTGGAACGTACGGTACGGTCAAGGGTGCTGGCCAGCTCGACAAACTCGTGGTGATCGATCAGTCGCCGATCGGACGCACCCCGCGCAGCAATCCGGCAACCTACACCGGAACCTTCGACTACATCCGAGAGCTCTTTTCCAAGGTGCCCGAGGCGCGGATGCGCGGCTACCTGCCCGGCCGGTTTTCGTTCAACGTCAAAGGCGGACGCTGCGAGGCGTGCGAGGGCGACGGCATCATCAAGATCGAGATGCACTTCCTGCCCGACGTGTACGTGCCGTGCGAAGTTTGCAAGGGTAAACGCTATAACGCCCAGACGCTGGAAGTAAAGTTCAAGGGAAAAACGATTTCCGACGTCTTAGAGATGCGGGTCGACGAGGCCGACGCGTTCTTCGAGACCGTGCCGCGCGTTCACAATAAGCTCAAGACGATTTGCGAGGTCGGCTTGGGTTACATCAAGATGGGCCAGCCGGCGACGACCCTGTCGGGCGGCGAGGCGCAGCGCGTGAAGCTGGCGACCGAGCTTTCGCGGCGGTCGACCGGGCGCACGTTCTACGTTCTCGACGAACCGACGACGGGACTGCATTTTGCCGACGTTCACAAGCTGCTCGACGTTCTGCAGCGCCTGGTCGACATGGGCAACTCGGTGCTCGTCATCGAGCACAACCTCGACGTGATCAAGACCGCCGACTATCTGATCGATCTCGGTCCTGAGGGGGGCGACCGCGGCGGCACGCTGGTTGCCACCGGAACCCCCGAAGAAGTCGCTGCGGTCGAACGTTCCTATACCGGCCAGTACCTGGCGCCGGTGCTGCGCGATCAGCGGGCCGTCGGCCATCACCTGCCCGATACCGCCGAACTCGATCGGCTCGAACGCGAGAACCTCTTGGTTTTAGACGATCTGGCTCAGGGCGAACGCGTTGCCCTCGGCGCGTGAAGGGCGCGCCGCGGCGCGAGCGCGCGAACTCCGCGCCCGGATAGACGAGGCCAATCACCGCTACTACGTTCTCGACGATCCCACGCTCGCCGACGCCGAGTTCGACGTTCTGCTCCGCGAGCTGATCGCACTCGAGACGGCTCACCCCGACCTGCGCGTCGCCGACTCGCCGACCCAGCGCGTCGGCGCGCCGGCTTCGCAACGATTCGCACCCTACCGTCACGCGCGTCCGATGCTGAGCTTAGCCAACGCGACGACGGAGGGCGAGCTGCGTGCCTTCGACGAGCGCGCGCGCAAGCTCGCCGGCGAGCCGCCCGGCTACGTTTGCGAACTAAAAATCGACGGGCTGGCGATCGCGCTCGACTACGACGGCGGCGTACTGGCGCGCGGCGGGACGCGGGGCGACGGCAACGTCGGCGAGGACGTGACGCCAAATCTGCGGACCGTTCGCACGATTCCGCTGCGCCTGCGAGCCGCGGGGCGCGCGCGCGTTCCGGCTTTCCTGGAAGTGCGCGGCGAAGTCTATTTACGCAAGAGCGATTTCGAGCGTCTCAACGCCGCCCGCGAACGCGACGGGCTGCCCGTATTTGCCAATCCGCGCAACGCGGCATCGGGGGGTGTCCGTCAGCTCGATCCGGCGCTGACCGCGGCGCGGAGGCTTTCGTTTTTTGCCTATCAGATCGCGGCCTGGACCGAAGGAGCCGCCCTCGCTACCCAGTGGGAGTCCCTGCGCGCTCTCGACGCGCTCGGCCTTCCCGTCAATCCGCACATTCGCCGCGCCGAGACGATCGACGACGTGATCGCCTTTTGTCGCGAGTGGGAAGCGCGCCGCGACGAACTCGACTACGAAATCGACGGCGTCGTCGTCAAGGTCGACGAGTTAGCGCTGCAGCAGCGCCTAGGCAGCGTGGCGCGGGATCCCCGTTGGGCGATTGCGTTCAAGTTCAAGGCGCGCGAAGCGCGGACCAAACTTACCGGCATCGTGGTCACCGTTGGCCGGACCGGCACGCTCAATCCCAACGCCGTCCTCCGGCCCGTGCAGATCGGCGGCGTCACCGTGAAAAGCGCGACGCTGCACAACGCCGGGTACATCGAGAGCAACGACATTCGGATCGGCGACACGGTCGTCGTGATGCGTGCCGGCGACGTGATTCCCCGCGTGGTCGGACCGATTACGGCCGAACGCACCGGAAAGGAACGCCGCTTCAAGATGCCGGACCGGTGTCCGGTCTGCGGTTCCGACGTGGATCATCCGCCCGGTGAGGCGATGGCCCGCTGCACCAATGCGTCCTGTCCCGCTCAGCGATACGAACGCCTCCGCCACTTCGCCTCGCGCGGGGCGATGGATATCGAAGGCCTCGGCGACGTGCTGGCCGAGCAACTGATCCAAAGGCAACGCGTGCGCGACGTCGCCGACATCTACGCCCTCGATCGGGACGCTTTGCTCGCGATGCCGCGCCTTGCGCAAAAGAGCGCCGACAATCTGTTGCGGGCGATCGCGGCATCGAAGGAGCGCGGGTTGGCGCGCGTGCTCAACGGTTTGGGCATCCGATTCGTCGGCGAACAGACGTCCCAGATTCTCGCGAGCGATTTCGGTTCGATCGACGCAATCGAGGCGGCGAGCGAGGAAGAACTGCGCGAAAGCGAAGGAATCGGCCCGGAGGTGGCCGCCAGCGTCGCGCTCTTTTTAAAACAGCCCGCGAATCGGCAGGTGATCGACAAACTGCGCGCTGCCGGCGTCGACTTGACCGCGCCCAAACGCCCACGAGCGGCGGCGGGACCGCTCGCCGGCAAGACGCTGGTGCTGACCGGAACGCTGCCGGACCTCACCCGCGAACGGGCGAGCGAACTCATCGTCGGCGCGGGCGGTAAAGTGACGTCGTCCGTCAGCAAAAAAACCGACTACGTCGTCGCGGGCGACGATCCAGGCAGCAAGTACGCGAAGGCGCAGGAGCTGGGCATCGCCATCCTCGACGAAGCCGCGCTCCTGAAAATTCTCGAAACGTAGAGTCGCTTTAGAAAATTCGGCGCACGGTAGCGGTCAGATATGCCTCGGACTGCTCGTGCGGCAGCGCGCTCGCGAGTGCGTCGACGACGTCGCCCGCAACGACGCCGACGGGTCGAAGCTCGGCGGCGCGCTGCCCCGCCCGGCCGTGCCAATACGCGCCGGCGCAAGCGGCGTCGAGCACCGACAGTCCCTGTCCGGCCAGCGTCGCGGTGACGCCGGTCAGCACGTCGCCGCTGCCGGCGGTTGCGAGCGCATTGGTTCCGGTTGCGTTGAGGTGCATCGTCGTGCCGTCGTAAATCAGGGTGGTGCGGCCTTTGAGCAGCGTGGTGATGCCGGTGCGCTCGACGAACTCGCGCAACCGCGTCACGCGTTGACCGGGCGGGACGGTGCCTTTGCCGGAAAGCCGCGCAAACTCGCCGGCGTGTGGCGTCAGCACGGCCGCTTTGCCGCGTAAGACGTCGAGGTGTTTGGCGAGGTGGAAGAGCGCGCTAGCGTCGATGACGACGGGCAGTTCGTTGCGGCGCAAAAATTCGATGACGATCGTTCCGGTGCGAGGGTCGAGGCCGAGGCCCGGGCCGATCGCGACCGATGAGTTTCGAGCCGCGGTTTCCAGCAACGCGTCCACGACGGCCTCGGGCTTCGCGTCCTCGGCCATCTCGACGACGACTTGTTCGACCAGCTGGGCGCGCAGGAGATCGGCGGCGCCGGCCGGGGTCGCGACCGTCACGTAGCCGGCGCCCGCGCGAGCGGCCGCCCGCGCGCAGAGAACGGCCGCGCCGGGAAATTGGCGCGACCCCGCGATTACCAACGGCGCGCCCGCGGCGCGCTTGTCACTTTCGGGCGCGCGCACCGGGAGGAGCCGCGCGCACGCGTCCTCGTCGAGCGCGGCGAAGGTTTTAGCTCGCGCCGCCAAGACCGACGCTTCGATCCCGATCGGCGCGTACCATAACTCGCCGACGAAGTCGCGCGCGGGGCCGAGAAATAGACCCGGTTTGGCGGCCCCGACCGTGACCGTCGCGGTCGCGCGTACCGCGTCGCCATCGACCGCTCCCGTGAGGGCGTCGACGCCGCTGGGAACGTCGATTGCCAGCACCGGAGCGACGCGCGCGTCGAGCGCGCGTGCCAACATCCCGTACGGGTCGGTCAGCGGCAGCCGCGTGCCCGTGCCGAAAAGACCGTCGACGGCGACGGCGTCTTCGAGGGCCGCGCGCGCACCGGCCGGCGTATCGGGCAGCGGGCGAACGACGACGCCGGTCTGCCGCGCGCGCTCCATCGCCGCTTCGCGGGCCTGCGAAACGTGCGCCACCGGCGCGGCGTGCACGACGCGCTCGAAGGCGGTCCCGAGTTCCGCCAACGCCGCGAACGCGTCGCCGCCGTTATTCCCGGGACCGGCAAAGGCGACGATCCGGCCGCCGGGCACGGTCATCTGCCGCAGGCGTGCGGCAATCTGCCGGCCGGCGGCGCGCATCAGTGCGTCTTCCCCCGCGCTCGCGATCGCGGCCGCGTCCGCGGCCCGCATTTGCTCGGGCGTGAGAACGTCGATCATCGTTCGAGGATCACGACGGCGGCGGCCGTGGATGCCGTGTGGGTGATCGTCAGGTGAATCGTGCGAACGCCGCGCGCGGAAAGCAGGCCTTCGGCTTTCCCGAAGAGCCGAACGATCGGTTTGCCGCTGCCTTCGTGGCCCACGCCGACCCAGCGCCACGGGATGGCGTGTCCGAACGCCTTGCGCGTCGCTTCCTTCGCAGCGAAGAAGCCGGCCAGTCGTTCCGGCCAGTTGCGCTTGCGCATGGCGTATGCGATCTCTTCTTCGGAATACACTTTGCGCGCGAACCACGCAAGCTTGCGTTCGTTGAAGCGATACCGCTCGACTTCTGCGAGGTCGATCCCTATTCCGACGATCATCAAGGAGTCCTTACATAACCCGTTCTTAACCGGCCGCGGGTTGTCATTCTCCAGGAGCGTAAGGCACAAGTTTTTTACAGACCGGCGGCGAAGCCTATCTGAGAGATGGATTCGCGCATTCGCATCGTGCCGATCAACGCCGTCGACGCAACCTTTTTGGATCGTCTGGCGTTGTGCCTCGAGGAGCGGTTCCTGACCAGCGTGCGCGTGGAGCGCGCGCTGATGCTCGCGCGCGGCTCCCTCAACGCGACGCGTCAGCAGTTGTTTCTATCGACCCTGACCTCGAAGGTGCTGCGCGGCTTTCCGGAGGACGACGGCGTTCGGCTGGCGGTGACCGACTTCGACCTCTACAAGACGTCGCATCGCTTCATTTTCGGCGACGGCGACGAGAATCAAGGGGTTGCCGCCGTCTCACTGCATCGGCTGCGTTCGGAGTTTTACGGCGAGGCGCCCGACGTCAACGTGCTGTTTCAGCGCACGCTCAAAGAGTCGGTGCACGAACTGGGCCATGCGTTCGGCCTGAAGCACTGCTACAATGCTCGCTGCGCGATGTACTACTCCAACTCTATTTTCGAAACCGATAATAAAATGCCGCATTTTTGCGAGGCGTGCGATCGCCGCTTGAACCGGGCGCGTAACGAGCGTTAGGCCGCGACCTAGCGCAGCGCTCGAGCGTCGGCCAGCGAAACGGTCTCTTCCCGGCCGTCCTCGCGCGCCACGATCAGAGCGCCGCCGTCGGCGAGGCGCAGGGCCGTCCCGCCGAAGGGCGCCGCCGCCCCGTCATTGAGAATCCGGTAGCGGGCGCCGGGAATTCCGGCCGCAGCCTCCCATGCGCGCGCGACCCGCGCCGGTGCGTCGAGCAGGTCGAGACTCGCGGCGTATTCGCGGAGGACGGCGCACAGCAGCTCGGCTCGGTCGATCGACGCGATGTCGTCGCAGTAGGCCGGCGGCGGTTCGATCGGGACCGCTTCGGTAGGCGGACGGCGAACGTTGATGCCGACGCCGCAGGCCACCCACGCCGAATCGCCGGTCACCCGCGAAACGCACAAAATTCCAGCGAGTTTTGCATCGGTGCCGACGAGCAGGTCGTTCGGCCAGCGAACGATCGTCGGAATGCGCGCGCGCAGGAGGGCGCGATGGACCGCAAGCGCCGTCCAAAACGGGATCGCCCAAAGTGCCGTGGCGGCGACGGCGCGCGGCAGAATCGTGGTGACGAGCAGCGCCGTGCCCGGCGGGGCGACCCACGCGCGGCCCCGGCGTCCGCGCCCGTGCGTTTGGTGGTCGGCGACGATACTCGACCCGAGGTCGCTGCGATCGCCCAAACGCGCGGCCGCATCGGCGTTCGTGCTCTCGGTTTCCTCGACGAAGCGCACGTTCGCAAAGGGCGTGCCGGCGAGATCTGAGGCAATCCGGGCGTAGGGGTGGCGAGCGGTTCGCGATTCCATCGGCGCGTACGGGCCTTGGCGCCCGGCCGCAGGCTTACCCCCGCGACGGGCCGTATTCGGCGGTCCTATGGCTATCGAAAGAACGCTCGTCCTGTGCAAACCCGACGCCGTTTCGCGCGGTTTGATCGGGGAAATTACCGCGCGCATCGAGCGGCGCGGATACCTGATCACCGCGATGAAGCTCATGCAGCTCGACGGCGACCGTGCCCGCAAACACTACGAAGAACATCAAGGAAAGCCGTTCTTCGACGACTTGGTTGGATTCATCACCAGCGGCCCGCTGGTGGCGCTCGCGGTCGAAGGCGAAGGCGCGATCGAGGGGTGCCGGCAGCTCATCGGCGCGACCAATCCGCTGGCCGCCGCGCCGGGTTCGATCCGGGCCGACTTGGCGCAAACGATCGGGCGCAATCTCGTCCACGGCAGCGACGGTAAGGGCAGCGCCGAACGCGAGCTGCCGATCTTCTTCGACGCCAACGAGTTCGTTTCGCGCCGCCACGATCTCGAACGCTGGATCGCCGGCTCCTAACCGTGTCACTCGAAACGCTGCGCGCCGGCGGCCGCCCCTTGATCGAGGCGATCCATGCCCGCGAAGTCTTGGACTCGCGCGGCAATCCGACGGTCGCGGTCACGGTCGCAACGAGCTTTGGAGCGGTTGAGGAAGCGATGGTCCCGTCGGGCGCTTCGACCGGCGCGCACGAAGCCGTCGAACTGCGCGACGGCGATCCCGCTCGATACGGCGGAAAAGGCGTGCTCAAGGCGGTGCGAGCCGTCAACGACGTGATCGGCCCGGCGCTCGAAGGACTCGACGCAACGACGCAACGCGCGATCGACGCAACCCTCGTCGAACTCGACGGCACGCCGAATAAGGGGAATCTCGGCGCGAACGCCTTGCTCGGAGCGTCGCTCGCCGTCGCCCGCGCGGCCGCCGCCAGCTTGTCGCTTCCGTTGTTTCGGTATTTGGGCGGTCCATCGGCGGCGACGTTGCCGGTTCCGATGATGAACGTGATCAACGGCGGCAAGCACGCCGAGGGCGCGTTGCAATTTCAGGAATGTATGATCGTGCCGGTCGGCGCCGAGAGCGAAGCCGAAGCGGTTCGCTGCGGCGCCGAAGTCTTTCACGCGCTCGGGCGTCTCTTGCGCGATCGGCACCTGCCCACGCTCGTCGGCGAGGAGGGCGGCTACGCGCCGCCGCTCGAAACGCCGCAACAGGCGCTCGACTTGATCCTGGCCGCGATCGATCTCGCCGGATATGCGCCCGGTCGCGACGTGGCGATCGCGCTCGATCCGGCGTCCAGCGAGTTCTATCAAGACGGCAAGTACTTCGCATTGTCCAAAGACCGCGGCTTGAGTGCCGACGAGATGATCGCGCTATACCGGGATCTGTGCGATCGGTATCCGATCGTGTCGATCGAAGACGGACTCGCCGAAGACGATTGGGCAGGTTGGGGGAAGCTGACGCAAGCGCTGGGCGGCCGCGTGCAGCTCGTCGGCGACGATATCTTCGTAACGAACGTCGAATTCCTGCGGCGCGGAATCGCCGAAGGCGTCGCGAATTCGATTCTCGTCAAAGTCAACCAGATCGGAACGCTCACCGAAACGCTCGACGCGATCGAGTTAGCGCATCAAGCCGGATACACGACCGTGATCTCGCATCGTTCGGGTGAAACCGAGGATGCGACCATCGCAGACATTGCGGTCGCGACCTCGGCCGGCCAAATCAAGACGGGTTCCCTTTCCCGCAGCGACCGGATCGCGAAATACAATCGGCTGATGGCGATCGAGGACGAACTCGGAACGGCAGCGCGCTATCCGGGAGCGTCGGCGTACGCGTCGCGAGCGTCGAAAACGGGCCTGTAGCTCAGCGGTAGAGCGGCCGGCTCATAACTGGTTGCGCGTAGGTTCGAATCCTACCAGGCCCACCATAAAATGCCGGTACTCCAAGGCTAAGGGCATTTAAACGAGACAGGTGACGATCGCGTTCCCGTCGACTGCCGCCTTCGTATAGAAATCGCGCAGGTGGCGGAGGCTGTCGAGCAGCCATTGCGCGTCCGAAGAGCGCCAGCCGGGATAGATTTCGAGTGCGGACATTTTCTCGGGGTCGAAACGCGCAGTGAATTCCGCTTCGAGGCCGGGGCGATTCAAGGCAGCTGCAAGCTCCGCAACTTGCGGTGCCGTGAAATACCTCGGCGCCCCGTAGCCGGAGAAGCCCTCGTCGTCTTCACCCAGCACCGTGCCGCCTAAGACCGCCTGGCTCAAGAGCGTCGGTCCAGGTTCGGCTGCCCCGCACAGAAGGTAATGAACGCCGTGCCACGCCTTGTCCAAAGCAAGCACTGGTGAAGGCGGTCGTTCTGCGGAAGGTCGAGATTGGCGTTCTTCAATGAGCTTAAAGAGTTTGCGACCCGCCAGCAGCTCTTTCATTCTCGGGTCCAGCGCCTCGAGTTTCGCCGCCAGCACTTCGGGGTCGACGGTCTTAAGCCGATCTTGAACGACTTTCGAGAGTGCCGCTAAGGACTCGGGGGTGCCGCTTTCGCTTTGGAAGAGCGCCTCGGCCAAGGAGGGATCGCGCTGGATTCGTGCCAGCTCGACGGTATCGATTTCCACGAACGTCGCGTTCATCGACATACTACGATCTCGTGTTGGCTCCCGGCCCAGGAAATTCCGCGTCTGCGTCTAGCCCGATCAAAGGCAAAACTCGTCGTTCGTCGAGAAGATGCTGCTCGGATGGATCGCATGAACCGCTCCATGTGGCTGGCAGCTGCGCTCGTGGGTGCGGCCGTCGCTCTGGCGCATCTGGTCAATGCCGGCGGCTACGGCATCTTTGCCAACGAGCTGTATTTCATCGTCTGCGGCCGCCATCCGGCGTTCGGCTACGTCGATCAACCGCCGTTGTTGCCGCTGATTGCCGCGGCGACGCAGATTGGGGGCACCAACGCGTGGCTGCTGCGTCTGCCTGCCGTACTCGCGGCCGTTGCCCTCGTTCCGATGACGGTCGCTCTCGCCGGATTGCTCGGCGGCAGCACCCGCGCGGCCTGGCTCGCGGGCGTTGCCGCCGCGGCCTCTCCGATGATAATAGCCATGACCGCGGCGCTCTCGACCTCGACCTTCGAACCCGTGGCGTTTACCGCAGTCGCCTATTACGTCGTGCGAGGCGTGCTGCTGGCGGAATCGCGCGCATTCTGGTGGGCGGGCATCATCGCCGGCGTTGCGCTGGAAGCGAAGTACGGCATCGCGTTTTGGTTGTTCGGAATCGCGCTGGGGCTGGCGCTATTTGGGGACCGGGCGGCCTGGCGATCGCGCAACTTCTGGATTGGTGCTGCGATCGCAGTGGTGCTGATACTGCCGAACATCGCCTGGCAGGTCGCGCACGGCCTCCCGTTTCTCGAGCTCGTACGCAATGACAACGCCGGCAACTTGACCGGCAGTCCGTTCGGCTTCTTCTTGGATCAGTTTTTCCTGGTGAACGTTCTGCTCGCACCGCTGTGGATCGCGGGAATCGTCGCGCCGTTTGCATCGAAGCGAATGGCACCAGCGCGCTTTCTTTCCGTCGCCTTCGTGGTCACGGCCGTGCTGGTCGTCGCTACGCACGGCAAAGACTACTATTTGGCGGGCGCCTATCCGGCGATGTTCGCCGTCGGTGCTGCCGCGAGCTCGCGTCTGTGGCGCTGGTTCGTCGCGCTTTGGGCCGTCCTGGCTGCGGCAAATGGCGCCTTCGCCCTGCCATTCGTTCTCCCGCTCGTTGCGCCCGCACGACTCGCGGAGATGTTCGACCAGATGAAATTTCGGCCGCCGCCGATGGAGAGAGCGTGTGTCGGAGCGCCGCTGGGATGCATCTTCTCGCTGGAGTTTGGATGGCGCGAGGTCGCGCAGCGCGCGGCCGAAGTCTTTGCGACGATTCCGCCGGGCGATCGCGACAGAGCGGCCATTTTGGCCTCGAATTACGGCGAAGCCGCGGCTATCGACGTGTATGGAAAGGGCTTGCCGCCGGCGCTAAGCGGTAATAACCAGTACTTCCTGTGGGGACCGCGGGGCTATGACGGTTCGGTGGTGATCGGCGTTGGTATCGAACCGTCCGTATTGGCGCCGCTGTGCGACTCGGTCAGGACTGCGGCGCGATACGGAACCTCGCCATATGCGATGCCGTACGAGCGCAATCGCCCGATCGTCATCTGTCGCAACATGCGGCCTTCGCTCGCCGCTCGCTGGAGCGAGTTCAAACGGTATGGAATCGAGTACTGGCCTTTGACTGCGCACCCCTTCGATCGAGCCTCGCCGCACGCGTAATGTTCTAGCGAAACAACGACGGCTCGACTCGTACACCAATTATGGAACGGCGTTCCGATTCACGGCTGCCCGTATACGCGCGAGTGACCGGATGGCTTTATCTTTTTATCATCGTCGTCGGGTTCTGCGTCGAAGTATTCGTCCGCGGGAGAATCATCGTTTCGGGAAACTCCGCGGCAACGGCTCACAACCTGGCGGCCTTCGATTGGCTTTGGCGCCTCGGATTCGGCGGTGAAGCGACGATGTGGCTCTTCTCGGTCGTCACGATGACCGTCTTTTACGTCTTGTTCAGGCCAGTCGATCCGACGATCGCCCTTATGGCGCTCGTTTTTAACATCATGGACACAGCGATTGAGTCCGTCAACGCGGTACTGTGCAACTTCGCGGCGCTGTTCTTTTCGCAAGGCCTCGGTTACTTTCAGGCGTTCGGCGCCTCTCAACGAGAAGCGGTCGCAGCCTTTGCGTTACGCCTGCATGAGTACGGGTTCGGAGCGGGGTTGCTGTTCTTCGGCATCTGGCTCGTTCTCACGGGCTACCTCATGGTGCGCTCAGGTAACTTTCCGAAGTGGATCGGGATCTTGGCGGCGATCGGTGGAGTCTGTTACGCGGGCAACAGCTATGCCCTGTTCGTAGTGCCCGACATCCAAGATCACCTGTTTCCGCTGATTTTGGTGCCGTCGCTCGTAGCGGAGCTCTCGATCAGCATCTACATGATCGTTTTTGGATTCGACGTCGGCAACTGGGGTAAGAAAACCGCAAACGGCGGCGAGTTCGGTCCCTCACCTTCCTGAGGGAGACGCACAACGCACTCCTCAGACTCCGCTATGCGGGCGCCGGCTTTAGCAGAGAATTATCGCGCCGACCCGGCGTCTTCATCGCCCGCCGTCACGACGACGCTCGCGCATGCTTTATAATGGGGCGCATGGGGAAACGCGTCTACGGACAATACTGCGGCTTTGCGCGCGCTTTAGAATTGGTCGGTGAGCGCTGGGCGCTCATGATCGTGCGCGACCTTCTCGTGAGCCCAAAGCGCTTCAGCGAACTCCAACGTGGGCTTCCCGGCATCCCCAGCAACGTTCTCGCCGCGCGGCTAAAGGAAATGGAGGCCGCCGGGATCGTCGAGCGACGGCTGGCTCTCCGTTCGAGTCGCATCCTGTACGAACTCACGGGGACCGGAGCCGCCTTGGAGCCGGCCGTGACCGAACTGGGCCGTTGGGGGGCCAAACTTCTTGGGCCCCCGGGTGAGGGCGAGGTTTTGACCCTTGATGCACTGGTTACCGCTCTGCGATCGACGTTTCAGGCGAAGGCGGCGAAGGGCGTAACGGTGTCGTACGAGCTGCGCGTCGGCACCATGGTCGTGAACGCTCGCATCGCGCGGGGACGGTTGGCGGTCAGGGCTGCGCCGCTGCCCGAAGCAGATTTAGCTATCGAAGTAGGGCCAACGCTGCGCGACCTGCTCGCCGGGGAGCTTTCTCCACGCAAAGCGCTTTCGGCAGGCCTCGTGAAGATCCGCGGCAACCGGGCGCTCCTCGATCGGTTCGTAGAACTCTTCCGAATCTGACGAACGACGCGACCTTGGCGGTCCGGGCCCTTGGCGAAGGCTTGGGCCGGTTTTTAGATTTGTTGACGACTTTCGATTTTCCTAATCTGCCTGTCACAGTTACGGCCGGTCACCCGCTTGTTTATAACAAGTATATTTTTGCTTATCTACTCAAACGGCTTCATTGCTGGTTACTTTACACTTCGTCATGACGTTTAGCGTGCGAAGGAGAACGGCATGATTCGATCGCGGTCGACTGCGAAACTGGCGAAGGCAGAGGATATTTCTGCCGAGTCGAACCATTGGGAATTTGTCTTCGAGCCCTACCGGCTCGATCCAACTCGTGAAATGCTAACGTGCGGCGGCAAAACCGTCCCTCTGCCATCGCGGCTTTTTGCACTGTTGTACGCGCTCGTAGCCGCCGATGGCAAAATCGTGTCGCGCGAACGCCTTTCGCTATTGCTCTGGCCAGACGGGAACGTAGCCGACGGTAACCTGAGTCAGCACATTTACATGTTGCGGCACGCTTTGGGTAAGAGCGGAAGCGCCGGCCAATTTATCCTGACGGTACACGGCAAAGGATTTCGTTTTGCAGCGCCGCTGACGCTTGCGACTGCGACGCGTCCGCTTTTCAAACGACTCGCAGCGAGCGCCGCGGGTCCCGAGAATCTCGGTGAGAGATCCGTTTCAGTCCTGGGATGAGCCTTTGAGCCTTTGTTTTAGGATCGTTTATGCGATCGTTGTTGAAATGTGCGACGATATGCGTGACATGGAAACCCTCCTCAGGTAGTCATGTCGCAAAACCCCCGTCGATTTGCCGGGGGCTTTGCATTTCTTGCCGCGAGTAAGCGCGCAGATCGTCGAGAAACGGATCGATCGCCGACTGCACGTACCACCATTCGCCATTTGCGCCGCAGCGCTGCAGATGGCGCATAGCCTGCGAATATTGACGCCGCCCGGCCTCGGCCAACACCGAGCAGATGGCCGGAACGAACTGGCGCTCTGAGAAACGTCGCAGTCGTTGGAGCGAGGCTTCGGCACCGATGCCGTCGCCGAACTGAAAGCGCGTATAGAGCGCGTACGCTTCGGCGACGAAACGCGAATCCAGATCGATATCGGCGAGAGGATCGTACGCGGATAGGCGCACGGCGTCGAACTCGAAGAGGGCTCGCGCGGGGTCGCCCGCAAAAAAGCGCGCCTGGCCCAAACACGTTCGTGCGAATCCCGCGTGGGGCCAGCCGTCGCAGGCACTCGTCAGTTCCGCAATCGCCCCGTCGTAGTCGCGCTCGAAAAGGTGAACGATGCCGCGATAGGAACGCACCGGTGCGTGTTCGCTTATGGCTTCGGCATGCGCGTCGAGAAACGCGTGCGCCTCTTGAAAGCGCGTCGCCAGGGCCAGCGTCCACACGTTGAGACCCAGCACCGTCGGATTCTTCGGCGCGAGCGAGACCGCCCGTTGCACGAGCGCGAGGGCAGCCGGTACGTCGCAGTCGCCGTCGAGCGCAACCTTCGCACGAGCGACCAGGGCGTCGACGCAGTCGGGATCGCGGCGAAGGGCTGATTCGCTCTGGCCGCGTGCAAACTCGAGCAGCGGCCGGGGAGGATCGCGAAGATTTTCGGCAATCAGGCACCGGCACAACGCTGCTCCCGCAAGCGCTTCGGCGCTTTCGGCATCGATCGTCAGCGCGCGGTGGTAGAGATCCAGCGCGCTTCTCAATACGGCTCCGCTGTGCGTCTTGCTCAACTCGGCCGCCGCCGCGCACAGCTCCTCGACGAGGGTCTGCGTCAAGAACGAAGGTCCGCTGGAGACGGGTCCGACGAAGCGGTATCCCTTGCCATAGTCGGTGACCACGTAGCGCAGATCGGGAATTCTGTCGCCTAGTGCGCGGCGCACCATCAGCACGTGCTGGCGCAGCGTCGCGTCGTTTACTTCTTCGTCGTCGGGCCACAACTCGCTCATGAGCGCGTCGGCCGTAACGGTTTTTCCCGCAGCTCCCAACAAGATGACGAGCGTGTCGAATGCTTTTGGCGTGAGCGGCACCCCGACACCGCCGCGTACCAGACGGCGCTGATCGCAATCCACTGCAAACGGACCGAAATAATAGCGTTGATGGTCGGCCATCGCAGGCATCATACGTGGCTACCGGCGGGCACTGCGAAAGCTCCCATGCATCGTATAACGAAGCAAGCTTTATAATGTGACGCGATGAGAGCGCCGCGAAATATCAAAGTATTTTATAAAAAATATAAAAGAGAAGCCTCCGCAGGTGCGGAGGCTTCTTTACGAGCGAGCGACGCTTTAGACTAGATTTTCACGTTCGCCGTAACGTAGAATTGGAACGGAGTCTTTGGCGAAAAGTTCGTTGCGGTTCCAGAGTCTTGGTTGAAGTTCCCGAGGAGCGGAGCGTACGGGTATTTGTTGAACGGCTGAACGATCGAGCCGTGAAAGCCGGGCGGATTGACGATGTTCCCGATCGGAGCCACGCCGCCTTCGGCAACGATGTTGTAGCCGCAGACGTTTCCATTCGACGACGTCCACGGAGCCTTCGTTCCGCCCCAACAGGTGTTGACGATGTTCGCCAGCACGCCGGTCACTGAAAGGCGCGGGCTGACATCATATGTTAGCTGGAGGTTCAGCCCGACGAAGTTCGGCTGGGTGAACGACCCAAGCGGATCGAACACGCCGGTATACGTGTCGGGGATCGCGGCCAGCGTTCCACACGACAGGGCGTCGTAGCGTCCAGCACCGTTGTATCCGGTAGCGCCGGGAAGAACGTTTGCGCACGCCGCCGGGTCGATGCCCGCATTGCTCTGGGGGTAGCCGTACTTGCCGCCACCGGCAAACGACAGCGACGGGGTCACCGCCCACTTGTTTTGTTTGTAGTTCAAGATCAGCGAGGCGGCATAGGGGACTCCGAAGGCCGCCGCCGAGCTCCCGACGCCGCCCGGGAAGACGCTGAACGTTGGAAACGCGGTCCCCGGATCGATGAATGGTTGCGGGTTATTCCAGTAAGGGTTCCCGACATCGGCAGTCGTGCACGCGTTGACGGCCACGCCGGCCGTCGTGTAGCAGGGTGCCGCCGGCTGTCCGTTCGTCGTCGATCCGCAGAGCGGCAGGTGGTTCGGCCCGATCTTGCCGAGGTACGCTCCGCCCGGCGCGCAGGCTCTCGTGTAGGCGTTATACGCCGAAATGGCCTGATTCGTGCCGGCGATGACCGAAGTACCGTACAGGCCTGACGGCAAACTCCCGTAATGGATGTACGAATTCGTGTACGCAAACGAAAGCTGCGCCGCAAACCCGTTGCGCGAGAAGTCGCCATCCTGGAATTGGAACTCGACGCCCTGGCTGCGCTGGTCGCCGGCATTCAGCCCGGAGACGAACGCCGTCTTTTGATCGAGGTAGAACTGTTGAATCTGGTCCTGCGTCTGCCGAAGGAATGGCGTTAGCTTGAACGACATCGCCGTACCTTTGAAATGATACTCCCACGAGAGGTCGTAGTTTATTGACGTCGGGGGAACTATGGGATAGCCGGGCGACGTGCGCCCAAACGCGTAGAAGTTGGCAGCATCGTAGTCTGCCAGGTCGTTCTGCAGGGTATTGTATTGCTCGAACGCCGCGTTTGGA